>JAVCCK010000047.1 GCA_030765525.1 Candidatus Lernaella stagnicola | reverse complement strand
TGTGGGGAAGACTGCGGATATCGCGGGCCATCAGGGCTCCTCCACGGTTCACCCCCACGTGTGTGGGGAAGACTCTTCGAAATTACGATGTTTTTGGTCGCAAAACCAGGGTAAGTCCTTCGTAGTCGACGATGGTTCGGTCGGTTTTACCCGTCGAGCGCACGAGGAAGCCCTGTTCGTTATTGGCGGGATACACCAAAAGGCATCCGCCGCTGCGTTTTTTCTTGACGACTTTTTCCCACAGGCGATCACGAACCATCGCGTTCACCTTCCCCACGAAGACTCCCGCCTTTGGTTCGATCAGCCACTTTGTCAGTTCGCCTCGCAGACTCGTCGGCACACTTTCCAGAATCATCACCACCATAGTTTTGTCCTCCGGCTACGTGGTCGTTGTCGGGGTCCCAGAGTTCACCGGGCGCGGCGCCGTCGGCATCCACGTCTGCGGTTTGGCCATCGTCGTCTGTTGATTCTTCTATGTCGGTTACGAAAAGGCTGGCTAGGTCGTCCATGATGCGGGCCAGCAGGCGCACTTCATAGAAGATGTCGCGGCAGGCGTGGCGCACTTCCTGTTCCAGCTTCGTGGGGCCTTCGGCCGTTATGCGAAAGGCGACGGGCACGGAGACTTCGGTTTTGTAGAGATCGGCCACGTCGTACACGAAGGAAAGTTGTTTGCCGGTATGAACGAATCCCAAGGCGGTGGAGTATCCGGCCGAGACAATCGCCGCGTGGCAAATACCGTACAAACAGGAGTTAGCCGCCGATAGCGCGCGGTTGATTGTATCGCCCGAGCGCCAATCCTGGCGGTTGTAGGATCGCCCGTGCCACACGACGCCGTAACGTTCGGCGGCCTGCCGGTAGGCTTCGCGCACGCGCACGCCTTCCATGCCTCGAATTTGCTCGAGGGAGAGGTTCGGCGGAAGTCGTTCACGAAACCGCATGCGATACATTTTGACAACGACCTGGCGGTGGCGGGCGGGGTCGGCATGCCACCGGGCCTGGCGCAAGATGTGTTTGGCTTTTCGGGTCTCGCCGGTTCCTTGCGCGTAGCAGCGCACGCCGGCTTCACCGCACCAAAGGATCGAGCAGCCGTTTTCCGCCAAGGCACGCACGGCAGCGTGACTGATGGACGTTCCGGGGCCCAGCATCAGTACGGCCAAGGACGCGGCCGGCACAGACGTGATGCCTTCCTGGTCGAATAAGGCGATGGCCTTGGCCTCCTGCTCGATGCGTGCGTGTTCGACGTAGAGGTAGCTCAGGCCGTCGCGCAGCTTCGGCAACTCATGTAGGTCGCGCATGGGTCAGCCGCCGGCCGGGGCCACGCTGAGCAAACCGAAGCCGACACCTTTGCCCGAGCCGATGCCCTCCCGCACGGCGCGGCCGAAACGTTCGGGATCGGTCACTTCCAATACGCCGTCGAAAGTGACGTCGACGAAGGTCATCTCATTTGGACCCGACTTTCCCTCATCTTTTTGCAGGCCGTTGGAACGGATCATGACGCCCTGCACGGCGAAGCCGCAGTGCTCGCCTTTGCGTTCGAACCAAGACTGTTGGTGCTCGGCCGTCAGGTGTCCGAGGCGTTTGCCGTTCACTTTGCGGGTGGGGTTGGCGCGCAGGCGGAAGCGCAGTCGTTGACCGCTGAAAAAGGCCGGATCAAACGGCTTACTTTCCGGCGGTTGGGACAAGTATTGCAGATGCCGACCGGCCACGGCCCGCCAGTCGGGTTTCTTTTCCGACTGGACCAGGACGATGATTTCCCCGGCACCGGCTTGCATTTCGGCGCGAAAGAGAACCTTGCCGCAGCCGCCCTGATCCGCGTCGGGAAAGGCGCGGGAAAGCGTGCGGTGCATTTGGTATCCCGAGGCGAAGTCATGCCGCGCAAGGCGCGACTTCGGGTTAAGCTGCAATCGCGAGAGGTACATGGTCACTCCTCCTGCTGTGGCGCGGGCATGAAGATATGCCGCACGTGTCGTTGGGCGAAGGATCGCTCGGCGAAGTGCAGGGGCTGGTCGAGGCGCACTTCGCCTTCGCCGGGGTCGCATTCGAGTACGAGGCGTAAGTCATGCGACGAGTTTTTCTTCTTGCGGGGCTTGAAGGGAGCTTGTCGCAGCGCCTGTTCAAGAGGTTGATCGACCATCAGCGGCCGGATCGGTGCGGCGGGCACGTGCGATTTGCGTCCCAGGTACAAAGGCCACACGGGATTTTTCAGTGCGCCCTCGAGGCTTGCCAGCAACGCCTCATCGCCTTCCAAACCGACAACGAAGTCGGCGTCGGCCAGGTAATAGCGCGTGGAGAGGACGGTCATCTTTGCGTAGTTCGCTTCGGTCGGCACGGCACCGCTTGCTTTGGCCACTCCGTAGGGTTTTCCTTTCCAACGCCCGCCGCCGGCGGTGTGAAAGTCGGCGCATACGGTTCCTTCGTGATCGACGCGCACGCCCATGCGCAGCGTGGCCAGGTCGTCGATCGCTTCGTGACGCGGTCTTCCCAGGGCCGCGCACAACAAGCCGATGACACCGCTTTTGGACGGTTCGCGCTCGGTGTCGCGGGTGGAAAAGCGACTGCGCGTGCCCCACGACTGCATGGGGCCGGCCAGTCGCAGCAGCAGCGTACTCATTGGAGTGTCTCCATGACCTTGGCGATGAGTTGGTCGATGGAGTCGACGCGGCCGTCGGCCAATCCGTGGAGTTGGGCTTCGCCCAGGACGCACACCGGCGCGGCGGCCAGCCCATCGGCGCCGTACATTTTGGCCAGTTCATCCCAGTGCCGGGCCAGCACTTCAATTGATTTTTCCACGAGATTGCCTTGTCGGCCCACATAGACCGGCGTGATGAAGGCGTTGGCCAACGACCACGGGCTACCCGTACGGCGTACGGTAGCCATCACGAAGCTTGGCGGATTCTGAGCGGCGAAACCGTTTTGTTTGCCGGTCGGAATCGCGGCGACGGCGGCGCGGATGAAGGCCTCGATGGATGTTTTGGCGAGGTCGGAATCCTGGTCCATGTTGGCCAGCAATTGGTTCAAGTGGATGACGGCGTAGCGGTAGAAGCACGAACTGTTGAACTCGATGGTTCCCATCATCCCCGCGCCGGTTTCTTCATCGGGTTGTAGATCGTCCACGGCGGTGAAAAAGTCCATTTCGACGTTGACCCGGTTGGTGGAGATGGCGTGCGCAACCTGACAGGCGGCCTCGGCGTTGTAGTTCGGGTGTTCGGCGAGCATGCGTCCGAACATGGCCACGTCGGCGACTTTTGTGCCCGGTTGATAATCTTTGGTGATTTCGCTGAAGAACGCTTTTGCCTCAGCCGCAGCTTTCTTTTTCGCTTTGGCGTCGGCGGTGTCGGCCTGGCCGGCGATGAACTCTTGTAGGCGCCCCCAGTTGTCCGCCACCAGCCCCGCCAAACGCCCAATTTCATCACGACCGAGGTAGAAGAGGACTTTCGTTTTGTCGCCGTCCATCCCAGAAATCGCCCCGCCGACAAAGAGTGGCAGGATGGCGTCGAGGTCGGATTCGGCGAAATCTTTTTCCAGCAGATTATTTTTCAGTTCGCGAACGAGTAGCTTGGTGCGAATGCCCACGTTGCCTTCGAGGATTTGCTCAAAAAGCGGATGGGTGCGGATCGAGCGCTTGATGCACTGGCTGGAGATGCGGGCACGCCGGTGCCCGCCGAAGTCGCAGGTTTTGGGGGTGTTCGTGTCGTCCCGGTTGAGGTTGGCCGGGGCGAAGTTCTGCAGAATGTGAAGCTCGACAAAGGTATTGGGTTGCATGGTTTGGCTCCTTGCTTATTCAGCGTTTTCGGTTTTGGTTTTTTGGGGTTGGCCCCAAAACGAGCGGGCCCAGTTTTGCTGCACGTAGCGCGATTCATGGGTCCAGTGGCGCAGGTCCTTGAGCAGTTGCGACCAATCGACCGAAGCGTCATTCGATTTAGCCAATGCCACCGCTTGACGTAGGCGGTCCGGCAGTTCCTCGACGTGGGCGTTGAGCAGAGCGACAAAGCGTCGCTCGCTGCTTTCAGAGTTGTTTTGTTTGTCGTACACCTGACGCATCGTCGCGCCGAAATTACCCTGGGCGTTGGCCGTGGGGTGCGAAGCGAACAAAGAGGCGACGAGGTAGAAACAATCTTCGTCGCTTTTTGAAAGGCCTCCGACAAACGGCACCACGTAGCGATAGGTTTCGGGCACGGTGCCCGGTCGTTTCCCCAGGCCGCGCCGCAGGGCCGCCAGGGGGCCGCGGTTTTTCGCCTCGTGTAGCCCGTGCAGGAATTTGACGAAATTTTCTTCGTGGGATTTGGTTGACGGATTACTCATCGCGCAATCCTCCTTCTATTTCCGTTTTTTTGAGATTTCCGAGGAATTTTCGCTCGACGGTCGCCGCCGCGCGGAAGGCTCGGGCCGAGCCGCCCAGGTCGGTAACAACCCTGTTCCATGTTTCTCGAACGTGGCTGATGACGCTTGAAGCCCACTGCTTGAATTCTTCTTCCGGCCTGTCGGGCAGGTCGGCCATGAAGCGGCGGAAGGGCAGTTCGAGACCCGCCCAGAAGGCCGTGCCGGCTTGAAAGCTGTCGGCCAGCGCGGCGACTTGCTTCGGGTCGGCGTTTGTCGGATCTTCGGGCCGGAGCAGCGCCCGCGCGAGATCCTTTGTGGCGTACCGCAGGAGTTTCCCGACTTGGTCGGCCACCAACAAGCCGTTGTTGAGCTGATTCATCAATTCATCGTCGTTCAACAAGGCCAGCGGCAGCGGCAGGCGTTCATGGCGCCAGAAGAAAACCTTCGCCCTGTCCGAACACTGTCCGATGACGGCGATTCGCTTTCTCTTTGTCGATTCGAGAACCTGATCTGCGGTCAAGTTGGCGACAAAGTGCGTTACGTCCGGAGCCGTTTCTCTGCGATCTTCCGTTTCAGCATCGCGCAGTAACGCGCCGCTATCGCGCCACAAGTCTCGGTTTTCCCGTAATCGGCGCGCCAGCGTGCCCCTTTTTCTGTCCTGGGTGTAGGCCATCATGGGGTCGTTGTCGAAATTATCGGGCAGCTTGACTCCTTGGCCATAATCAATGAAAAGGACTGCGCCGTCATTCGCGGCTTGATCGTCTACCCGGAGACGAATGGCGCGAGACTGCCAAGTCAGGTAGTCGGAAATGCCCAGCGGATAGCGTTCTCTGCCCGGTTCAATCGGCGCGTCGGCTTCCCAAACGGGGAGATCAGTTTCCGTTTTTTCGCGCAGGATGCCTCGCAGGCTCTCATAGGGGACTAGGTTCAACATGAGGGTTTCGAAAAGATTGTCGCCTTCGACGATGACCGCCATTCCCTTCGCCAGAGGGGCGGCCGATGTATAACCGGTGGGGCTGTTTCCGCCGCCGACCACAGTCGCTTGATTCGCGACGAGCAAACGCGCCACCGCCGCGAAACCCATTGGGTTGGGAGTACCATCGAGAGTGTGATCAAACAACGTGGGATTGTTTCCACCGGACAAATCCGGACTCAAGCGTGAAACCGGATTCGGCGCGGCGGCAGGGAAGTCGCCGACCTGGAAAAACGGCCGATCCGTGTCAAAGAGGTCAAAACGGGCGCGCCACCGCTCAAAGTAATTTCGTAGCATGTCCTGATCGAAGTGGCCGAGGTTCCAGACGGCTTTCCAGTCGGTGATCATTCGGGGTTCGAAAACCCGGTAAAGGACCGCTAGCAGCAATCTGTATAGAGCGATTGTCACCATGGCCGATTCGCCGGCGACTTCCCGCAGATCGGGTGCACGAGCCAGGGCCTCGTACAAGCTGTGTAGAGCTTGGTTTTCGT
This sequence comes from Candidatus Lernaella stagnicola, assembly GCA_030765525.1. Lineage (NCBI taxonomy): Bacteria > Candidatus Lernaellota > Candidatus Lernaellaia > Candidatus Lernaellales > Candidatus Lernaellaceae > Candidatus Lernaella > Candidatus Lernaella stagnicola. The sequence continues at coordinate 3,720 of JAVCCK010000047.1, read as the reverse complement.
GACCGTCGATCGTGGGAATCCACGATTCGTCGATCAAATTGAACGATAGCGGCATTTTACACCTCCTCTTGGCTTTGTTATAGAATCGAGGATGTGGAATCAAAGGTGGCACCCCCCCGAATGGGGGGAATAAAGCGGACGCTTCGCAGAAAACCTGCAGACTCTCTGGATCACCCCCACAAAAGTGGGGAAGAGCGACCGGCTGTTGTTGTTAGCATGCAGCCTCTCATTGGGAAAGTCAATAGTATGATTTAAATATTTCTTATTTCTATACCAACATCTTGGTCTAAGAACATTTCACAACGGCCAACCTTCACAAATTTTCCTTCGAAAACAAATAGTTTTGAATATCTGAGGCTCGGGATTTGCCTCCACCATTTCGGAGAATATTCGTCATCGCGAAAATGATTGACGATCTCGGGACGACCGACGCGGACCGTCCGGCCGAGTAGCGCGTCGATGGTGTCTCGATTGGGGAACGTGGAAAGATCGAGGATGTGTTTACCATCAGGGTCAAGAGACAACCCCTGTGGTGTTTGATAAACGCAGACCAACTCGACTGTCGGCCGAGCTAAGCGAGTGCGAACCTGAGCGGAAGGATGAAAATCGAAATTCTCATCAGCCAAATCCAAGTTTTGAGCCGTGAGTAGGTCGGTGCAGGGGGCGCCGACAATTTGCGCGAAAGCCTTGCTTTCAGATCTTTTCCTTTCGTCGTTGAATCTTTTGAAAGCTCCTTCGAGACGAACGGCCATGGCCTCCGATGGCGACGGGAGTGGTTTATCACCGTAAACAGCCTCGATCAGCATCTCGGTTTCGTCGGGAGTCACCAACGAAACGCGCGGGGCAAGAACACACCATGACCGAAGGAGCACGTACTCGTCGTATATGTAGGCGCTGTCGCCGAAGCGTGGTACGCCGTCTTCGGCGATCGCTGGTTTCAACACGAATAAGGTCGGTTCTTCGAAGCCGCTCGGCCGATCGTGCTTATGCCTGTGCAACCGTCCGGCGCGCTGCAGAAGCAAGTCAATCGGGGCCATATCGCTGATCATCAAGTCGAAGTCCAAATCAAGGGATTGCTCGATGATTTGCGTCGAAACAAGCACTTCGGCCGGACGAATACTCTCCTTTTCCTTATTGCCGAATTTCTCGATGACTTGCTTTTCCAACGCGTCGCGATCGCCCCGCGGAAAGCGGGCGTGTAGGAGCGAAACGGCAATCCCTGATGAGCGAAGCTCGTCACGTAACGTGCGATAGACCTCCTGGGCCTTGCCGACGGTGTTGAGGATCACCGCAGCGCAGCCACCGGCTGCGAGCCCCTGACGTAACCGATCGATCAAGTTGGCGGGCTCGTCGTCGATCCAGGACAAATTTACTGTCCTCTTTTGGGACGCTGAGAATTCTTTGACGTGAACCTTACCGTCACAAAATGTCGTCAGACGCGGATACGGAGTTTGTTGTGCCTCAATCTCCGCGTCGGGCCCGGCAAAAGCCCGCAAAAGAGCCTGGCGACGTGATTGCGGCAAGGTGGCCGAAAGCAGTATCACGGAGGAACCGAGCGCGGCCAACCACTCCAAGAGCCTTTCCAACAATGTGCTCATATACGTGTCGTACGCGTGGACCTCGTCGACGATGACAGTCTTGCCCGCCAGCCCGAAAAGACGTACGAAAAAGTGCCGCGTCTGCAAAACCGCCAGCAGCGACTGATCGATCGTCCCGACTCCTAAGGGGGCTAATAGACGGCGCTTTTTTTGGGTGAACCATTCGTGGGCGGTTAATTCCGTTTCATCTTTATTGACATTGTCTTTCCGGCGATCGAGCGCCGCGAGATACGCTTTGGCGCCTCCGTGCGACAAGAGCGCCCGGCCACCCGCACCCTTTCTTTCGAGGTAATCATCGACACGGGTGAACATCTGATTGCTCGTGGCCTGGGTCGGGAGGGCAAAGTAAAGACCATCGTTGTTTCGCTGTCGCGCCAAACGGTCGTGAAGATACAACGCCGCCTCGGTTTTGCCTTCGCCGGTGGGCGCTTCGAGAATCATGAAAGAGCCCGGAGGAAACGAATCCGCGAACTTCACCGCGACTTTCTGCAAGGGCCGCCGGCTTTCAATGTCGAATAAATCCTCAAATGTCTTATCCTCGCCGACGTGGTCAACCAGAAGTCCGATCTCTCGCAATACTTTCTCTGCGCGTTCCAGAGACGCGTGCCAGTAATCGGGTATGGCGAGGGGCTCGTTGCCGGGCGGAAAAAACGACTCGTTGGAACCCAGCCAATCGGCAACTGATGTCAGGCCGGCCAAGAAAACAAGGAAAGGGGTGGGCCGCTCTATATTTCGCGGTGCCGCAAACTTCTCCAAACCCAGTTGTTTCGCCATCGTCCGTAGAATGTCGAGCCGGACGCGCTCCCACGCGCCGTCTCCCAAACCACGCTTATTCTCTTGCGGAAACTCACCATGATGGCCCCCAACGGCAAGTCCGCAGCCGCGCGCGAATTTCCGTGCCAGGTGCGGGAACCCCCAAGCGTCGTTCGACAAGCTTTCGCCGATGATCCACGCGGAGTGTTCACCGTGGAAACCGTCGTGGATTGTGACGGAAGGAAAAACGAAGCCATTCTCTTCCAGAATGCGGCGTTGGCCTCGATCTTTTCTTTGAAACGCAGGAGTCGCCTTGCCGATGTCGTGGCATCCGGCGAGAAACGAGATCCAGGCTTTCAGGCTTTCCGCGTCGGTTTCAACCATTTGCGTAAAGTGATTTATAGCGTCCGGCGACATGACACGATGGACCAATTGCGACGCAACGGCCGCAACGTCGAGAAGGTGATGGATCAATGGCCGTGTGCCGACGTTAGTTGTCTTACCCCATATTAAATTCACGGAATCGACCATCACATCCCCCCAATCCGCGTCATGAACGGTAAGCAATCAGCAGCGAAAAACCCCGTGTACAATGGTCCTGCTCGCGCAGCGAGTCTTCCGAAACAGAAGTCACTAAAGGCCGCGCGTCCAGCAGGGATTCAATTCGCGCCCAACCTAAGAATCGCACACACGAGTGACAGAATAGGTCATTCTAGCCTGCGGATAAACGATTATCAAACCATATCAGAAAGACGAGGGCTTTGAACGCGAGGGAGCGATTTTAGCGGAAATGTAGCTAAGCGTGGAAAGCGTCGAATATAGACTGTGGCTCGCCAAAACTAGATCGTGGGTGATTTCAACGTCGGTTTCGAGTCTTCATCCCGACAGAACAGGGAGCTTTCGGCGTGGCCACAACTTGTTGATTTCATTGACGGATGTAATCGCCGGTCGAAAAGTGCAGCACCTGGCGGTTCAAAAGTGAAGCGGTCGTGACCCGCCGGTACCACTCATTGTGAGAGTCCGCCAAGCTGCTGTGGGCGGGGAGGGGCAGACGCCCGGAGCCTGCGGCAACAGTGGTCCGCTCCCCGTTTTAGGTCTATTGTGTATGTGAGTTTTTCGGGGAGAACGCATCGCAACGGAGAGAAATACGGGTCAAGCGATTCGTGACCAAGTAGCGTGCCCAAACCGTGCCCAAAATGATGCGCCGTAGCGGGAAATGAAAGGGAATTACCGGAACTATCCGGCGTTCTGGTTCCTCGTGCAACTGGTGAAGAAGACTGGGAAAGTGCCGTCATGTCGCACGGTTAGCGGGTTGTTGTAAGCGCCGGTCGAAAAGTGAAGCCCATGGCGGTTGAAAAGTGCAACACCT
>JAVCCK010000046.1 GCA_030765525.1 Candidatus Lernaella stagnicola | reverse complement strand
TATACGAATAATTAAAATAGGTGATAGACCCGCCCTTGATTTTATATAGGGGGGGGGTAGAATGGGTTTTGTTGGATGCGGCGCGACGTAGATTTCCCACCTGATTTTTCGACAGCGAGTCCTTTCACCGGCAGCGGTCCGCGGGCTTTTTTTCATCGACACAAGGAGTTTTTTTCATGGCGACTGATTATTACGTGGACGCGGATTCGGGTAGCGACGCCAACGGCGGCACCAGTTGGGGCGACGCCAAAGAGCATTTGCAGGCGGCGATCGATTTGATCACCGGCGTGGTGAACGACCAGACGACGATCCACCTCAAGGCCGGCACGACCGCCGAATACACGCAAGAGGTGACGATCCGCGGTATCCGCCCGCTGGGTGCGGACGCCGGCCTCACGATCCAGCCGGAGATTTGGACGCAAAGCAATTACGACGACGCGGACGGTGATCCCTTCAACGCCACGCCGGCCACGGGCATTTTCGACATCACCGCCGACGACAAGCCCTGCGTGCTGACGATGGACATCACGGTGATCGACAGCGTCGTGGATTTCTTGGGAATGGAGTTCGAGGGCAAGCTGACCTCGCAGGAGATGGCGCACGTGCTCGTGGCGTATTCGCGCTTTGAGGGTGAGGACGCGATGGCGTTTGCCAACGGCTACGGCGGGCTGACGCTGGAGAATTGTTATCTGGATTCGATGCCGCTGCCGGTGGTGGCGTACGCGAATTCGACGGTGAGCCTGATGGGCGACGTGTACATCGTCAATCCGTATATTACCGGCGTATGGGCGCTGGTGAACAGCCACGTGTACATCGCGCCGTGGGGCGAGAAGCCGACCGATTATTACACGCTGCAGATCAAGACGACGAGTCCGCGGCAGACGGATTTCGCGGCGATCAAGGCGGTGGGGAGCAGTTATGTGTTTGTGAAAAGCGGCGACATCAACCCGTGGGATTTGTCGGTTTCGCGCGTGGAGATCACGAACGACCTGGATGTCTTGCCGCCGAATTACTATGGCGTGGTGCTGGAGTCGGCGTCGGTGCTGCAGGGCGCGAGCCTGATGAGTTTCAGGACCAAGAACAAGAAGGGGGATTACGTAACGATGCCGGCGAAGCAGCAGTTTCGCGGCGCCGCGGGTGAAGGCGTTACGTTGCTGAAATAGACAAAGGGATTCACAGGAGATAAAAAATGAAGAATTACATTCCGCTTTCCTATGGATCGCAAACGAAAAAACTTTTGCCGCTCACCGTGGGTGGCGAGGGCGGTTACATGGATGAGGCGGCGTTGCGGAACTTTGTTTCGCAGATGATAGGCAGCCTCATACGAAATGAGCCGCAAATCGAAATCGACGACTCGCTTCGGGACGCGCCGATTGAATCGGTAGACTTAGGCATTGTCGGTGAAGGCTTTGTCCTACCAAACGGAAATTACCTTCCCGACCTTGAAAAACTGTTGGATCTTTTTCGTAGCGGCGTCTACGGCGCAGGCGGGGGGTACCCTTGGGGCAAAGCTGCCGAGTTTATGTATGATTTCTTTAATATGTTCAAAGGGCCATATTCGAGCCCGTTTTCGAAATTCAAAGCGGTGAGCGACGCTGCGGAATCATTCAATGAGTGGTCCGCTGCGCACAAAGAGTGGGAAAAAAAGAAAGAGGAGGAGGAAGGCGACGATCCCGATGACGACGACGGCGACACTATATTACCGGAGCCTCTTCCGTTTTTTGTCGCTTTTGTCATCGCCATTGAGCATTTCGTTGGAGCAGGAAACTATTGACCACTTGTTTTTCTGAATTTCTGAGATAACCGACGATAACGATCCGTGCGAGAAGGAGGGAATGGATTCTGTGGAATAACGGATGTTAAATATATGTTGACATTGTATTGCTCATAGAAACAGCAATACAATGATGGATGCAGGGTGGTTGCACGGTGATATGTGGCACCAACCGGACGGAGCGTGTTAGCACGTCGTTATAGGCACGAACATCGGCTCTTGTTGGTTCATGCGTTTAGCAATTTCGTGAGTTTCTGATCGGTGTGCTGTGAAATATGAAATAACATGGGAGGGCTAAGTTGATGTGTACCTTCGGAAATCCGACCTTTACCCGTAGTCTTAGGGTTCTATCTATCTTCAGCCTAATTGTGTTGGTTAGTCTCATTATCGTTTGGAGTGTCAACGGTTGTAGCGACAATGGCAACGATGATGACGACAATGACAACGATGATACTTTCACACCAATCGACGATGATGATGACGATGACAACAATGACGACGACGCGCCGTTACCGATATTTGAAATTGACTTCGAAGACTATGAATTAGGTTATCTTGATCATCCGGATTGGGAAAAGGGAAGGGAAGATGGGGCCAGTAGGATGGAAATTGTCGATATTGGAAAAGACGGCGGCGGACAAGCTCTTCAAGTTCAAGGCGGGACGGCGCAAGGTGATATCGTTCAGTACTTTTATCAGTATGAATCCATAGACGCCGATTTTTCTGTCGAGTTCGATTTTATGCCCGCGGACGGGGCCTATTTTGCTTTCGGGCTCTACGAACAGGGCTCAATCAACACGACGGAAGAAGTGATAATTGAAATGCAGCCCCCCAACGGTTACGTTCTCGCATATATTAAAGGGTCGTCCAGCGGAAGGAATTGTGGAGTGGCGGATTACGACACCTGGCATACGGCAACGGTCGTTGTGCATATCGCTGATGAGACCTTTGATGTACTTTTAGACGGTGACGCGACTCTATGTGCCGACATGGACTTTTTGACCGGGGGGCAGAATCCGTTTTCGTATTTCGGCGTGATGGAAACGTCAGCCGAAGGCTATGGTGGTACGGTCACCCTCGACAATTTTCTCGGTGAAATCACCGAGTAGAAGACAACGGGAGCGGTCGTTGATGCAACCACGTCGTGCGGTGCAGGCGGTTTCGGGGCCAGGCTCAGCCCGGTTCGCGGGATGACAGGCGTTGGAGGCGTTCTTTGATCTGTCGCCCGGCGTCGGGTAGGTGGTCTCTGAATTCCAGGGCTTCTTCGAACGAGCGGCGGGCTTCGTCCTTTTGGCCCATCGCGGCCAGCGCGCGTCCTTGGCCGTAGAGAATTTTCGCATACTGCTGCGGGAATTGTTCCGACGGGAAGCCCGGCATCGCCTCACCGAAGTGCGAGAGCGCGCTTTGCAGCAATTCAAACTTACGGCGACCGGCGGACTCGTGGAGCGCGAGGGCGAGTTCGCCGAGATTGCTGTGGATCATGGAGTAGAGATGCGGCTGGCGGGCGCGGTCCAGCACGCGCAACGCCGCCTGGAAATGCTCGCCGGCTTCCCGCAGCGCCGTTTCGTCGGCCCGGTCACCGACCAGCATCACGCGCACGGAACCGAGGTTGTTTTCGGTCAGCGCCAGCAGGTCGTCGGACTTGCCGGCTGCGCAATGGGGAAGCGCGGCGGTGAAATATTCGAGGGCGGCGCGCAGATGTCGATCGGCGTCCGGGGGGGCGTCCAGGGCGCGGGCCTTTTCCAGGTTTCCCAGTTTGTTGTAGAGGTCGGCGGTTTGAATGGACAGGTGTTCGGCCGCTTTGTTTGGGGCGTCAGGGGCAAGTACGCCGAGCATTTCCAGCGCGCTCAGCAGGTGCTTTTTGGCTTCATCGCGTCGCGCGCCTCGATCCGGGGCACCGGCGGTTTGCGCCGCCTCGCGGGTGAGATACTCGGCCCGCACGATGTGGGCGTCGGCCAGTTGCAGCGAGGGGTCGTCCTGTTCGGTCAGCGCTTCAATCGCTTGGCCGAGTAGATCCTTGGCGACGGCCCAGTGGTTGATTTCCTGCCGGGCGGGCAAGACGAGCATGAACTTCGCGGCCTGCGCCTTGACCTGCGCCGCGTCGCGGGCCTGCCCGTTTTTTTCGTACACGTGACCCAGTTCCAGAAAGAGCGTGATGATCCGCTGCAGCAACGGCAGGTGGTAGGCGACCTCCGCTTGGGACGGATCGATGCCCCGCAGTTCGGCAATGAGTTCCACGAGGCGTTGCTTAACGTATTCCGCCACGGCGGAGTCGTCTTTCTTTTGGGACCAGGGCCAGCGCATATCGAAGTCCTAAAACACGACGCCGCCGCCGAAACCGAAGGTCAGGTAGCCGTCATCCGTGTTGAATTCCTGCAAGTTCGGGATCGTGTAGGTCACGCCGACACTGAGCACGAAGGGTCCGCCGACCGAGGAACTGACGCCCGCGGTGAGGAAGCCGGGGTAGAGGGTTTCGTTTTGGTCTTCGTCGATAGTTTCCTTCGGGTCGTCGGGGTCGCGCACTTTTTCCGTCCACCAGAAATAGGTGACGCCGACGCCGGGGCCGAAATACGGCGAGAAGGAGCTAAAGCGGATCGGCGTGACGATCAGCGACAGGTCGACCGGCACGTACTTGATGTACGTCGTTTCGGTGCCGTCGGGGCTGTCGTAATCAATCGGGTAGGTGCCGAAGCCGGGCGACAACGTCAGGTGGAAGTAGCGGTTGATGTAGTACGTGACGCCGACGCGGCCTTCGAATCCGAACCCGGCCGAGGAACTCACGCCGCCGCCGCCGAACGACAGCCCCCAGCGATTGGCCCAGGGATCCTGTTGCTCGACGCGATCGGGCCGCTTCTTTTTGCCCTTCTTTTTCTTGGCCGCCGCAGCCGGCATCGCCAAGCCCAGCATGAATATCGTGACGATCAGTAGCATCGTGGTTTTACGCCAAACCATTGCGCCCTCCCATTGATCAATCGGTTTCCCGCAACTCTGCGGCGATGAGTTCGTTGGCTAATTGCGGATTGGCCCGGCCCGCGGTGCGTTCCATCAACCGGCCCACAAAAAAGCCCAGCAGTTTCGTTTCTCCCGCCCGGTACGCGGCCACCTGCTTCGGGTGCGCCGCCAGCACCTCACGAATGATTTTGCGCAGCGTATCGACGTCGCGGATCTGCATCCAGCCGCGTTGCCGCACGACCTGCGCGGGGCTGCCTTCCCCGGCGACCGTTGCCGCCAGGACGTCTTTGCCAATTTTGCCACTGATCGCGCCGTTGGCAATCAAATTCAGCAATTCGGATACGTCGGCCGCGCTGATCGGTCCCTTGGCCGGTCCGCCGTCGCGGGCTTTCCACACGGCCGCCAGTTCGCCGTTGATCCAGTTCGCGGCCTGCTTTGGATCGGCTTGCGTGGCGACCTCCTCGAAAAACGCCGCCACCTCGGCGTCGTCGCTAAGCAGCGCGGCGTCGTAATGCGACAGCCCGTATTGTCGCACAAAGCGCTCGTGCATGTGCCAAGGCAGTTCCGGCAAAGCCTCGCGCCAGGCGTTGATCCTCGTGCGGTCGAGCACCAGCGGCGGCAAATCCGGCTCGGGGAAATAGCGGTAATCGTGCGCCTCTTCTTTCGAGCGCATGGAGTGCGTAACGCCGCGGCGGCTGTCGAACCACCGGGTTTCCTGCACGACGCGGCCGCCGTTTTCGTAGACGTCGATCTGCCGCTTCGCTTCAAACTCGAGAGCCTGCTTGACGAAACGAAAGGAGTTGAGGTTCTTGATTTCCGCTCGCGTTCGAAAAGCGGATTCGCCGCGACGCCGCACGGAGATGTTGGCGTCGCAACGCAGCGAGCCTTCTTCCATGTTGCCGTCCGAAACGCCGAGGCGCACGACCAGCCGGCGCAATTCGCGCAGGAACGACGCCGCGTCCTCGGGTCGCCGCAGGTTCGGGCGGGAGACGATTTCCACCAGCGGCGCGCCGCAACGATTGAAATCGACGAAACTAAAATCCGCCGCGTCGCCCTCGCCGTGCAGCAGCTTGCCCGCGTCTTCCTCCAGGTGCAGCCGCTCCAGACCGACGGCGGTCACGCGGCCGTCCCCGTCGCGCAGCGGCAACTCGCCGCCGACGGCCAGCGGGAACTCGAATTGGGTGATCTGATACCCCTTGGGCAAGTCCGGATAGAAGTAGTTCTTGCGCACCCAGGCCGAATGCTCCCGCACATCGGCGCCCAGCGCCAGGGCAAGGCGCGCGCCCTGTTCGACCATGTCCCGCGTTGCCACCGGCAGCGCCCCGGGCAGGCCCAGGCACACCGGGCAGACGTTGCGATTGGGTTCGTCGCCGAAACGGTTCGGGCACCGGCAAAACGCCTTGGTCGCCGTGGCCAATTGCACGTGCACTTCCAGGCCGATGACCATCTCCCAACTCACGGCGACGCCTCCGGCGGTTGCAGGTCGAGCCCGGCCAGCGACTCGTACGCGCCGGCGACTTGGATTACCGTGGCTTCGTCGAACGCCGCGCCGATGATCTGCAGGCCGACGGGCAATCCCGCCGCGGGACGCTCAGCGCGGGCAGCCCGGCCAGGTTGACGCCGATGGTCAGCACGTCTGAGAGGTACATCGCCACCGGGTCGTCGACGCGCTCGCCCAGACGGACGGCGGTTTCGGGCGCGACGGGGCCGACCAACGCGTCCACCCCGGCCAGCGCATCTTCGAAATCGCGACGAATCAACGCGCGGGCTTTTTGCGCTTTGCCGTAATACGCGTCGTAGTACCCGGCCGACAACGCGAAGGTGCCCAGCAAGATGCGGCGCTTCGCCTCCGGCCCGAAACCTTCCGCCCGGGTGTTGCCGTACAGAGCGGACAAGTCCCGCGACGCCGGGCTGCGGTGCCCGTAGCGCACGCCGTCGTAGCGAGCCAGGTTGGCGGACGCCTCGGCTGCGGCGAGCAGGTAATAGACCGGCACGCAAACCTCGGTGTGCGGCAGCGAAACTTCCACCAACGTTGCGCCGTGGCGTTCGAGCAGGGAGAGCGCTTCGCGCACCGCGCGCGCCACATCCGGAGCGATACCCGACCCGAAATACTCGCGCGGCACGCCCAGTCGCAGGCCGTCCACACCACGCCCGGCGGCGGCGACATAGTCCGAAAGCGGCTCGTCGACGCTGGTGGCGTCACGCGGGTCGGGGCCGGCGATGGTTTGCAGCAACAGCGCCGCGTCATACACGGTGCGGGCGAGGGGGCCGACTTGGTCCAGGCTGGAGGCGTAGGCGAACAGGCCGTAGCGGCTCACCCGGCCGTACGTCGGTTTGATCCCCACCACGCCGCAGTGGCTCGCGGGCTGTCGAATCGAACCGCCGGTGTCGGTGCCCAGCGCGCCGGGCACATGCCGCGCCGCCACCGCGACCGCCGACCCGGAACTGCTGCCGCCGGGCACGCGCTGGTGGTCCCACGGGTTGCGGGTCGGTCCGAACGCGCTGAACTCGCCGCTGCTTCCCATGCCGAATTCGTCGAGGTTGGTTTTGCCCAGCAAAATCGCCCCGGCCTCACGCAGACGTGCAGTGACCGTCGATTCATACGGCGCGACGTAGCCGCCCAGGATTTTCGACGCCGCCCGCGCCGGCTGACCGCGCACGTTGAGGTTGTCCTTGATGCCAAGCGGCACCCCGGCCAGGGGCGGCAAATGCCCGCCGCCGGCAGCTCGCCGGTCGATGTCGTCCGCGGCGGCCAGGGCTTCCTCGGTCGCGACACTGAGCCACGCGTTGAGCATGGGGTTTTCCGCCGCGATGCGGGCCAGCGCGTCTTCCACGAGGCGGCGGCTGGTGACGCGGCCTTCACGGCGGGCCTGGATCATCCCGCGCAGCGTCCAGTCGACGGTGGTCACGAATCGTCCTCGGCGTCGATAACCCGCGGCACACGCACGTAGGGCGGGGCCGAGTCCGGCGCCAAGGCTGCAAGCACGGTCTGAAAATCGTCGCGGCGCGCTGTTTCGTGGATGGGCGGGCGCGGCGGCGACGCGGCTGCGGGGGCGGATTCGTCGCCGGGGAGATCCAGTTCATCGAGCTTGGCGAAGTAAGAAAGGATGTCGGCGATTTGGCGCGTGAGGGCGGCCAATTCGTCCGGCGATACGTTCAGACGAGCCAAAGCGGCGATGTATTCGATGAGGGTTTGGTCGACCGGTCGCTTCTCGCTCATGGCCTCGAGTAGCCCAGAATCGAACGCACCTCGCCGGCGTAACGCCCGTTCGGTCGATGCTGGAGATACGATTGATAATTCTGCTTGCTCAACGCTTGATTGCTGGTCGCTTCATACGCGGCGGCCAGGAAGTAGTAGGCGTCGGAGTTGACGCTGCGGGCCTCCGAGCACGCCGCGATCGCGGCCTGGAAGTCGCTGCGCTTGAGCGCCGAACGGCATTGGGCCATCGAGTTGGCCACCGGTGGCTTGTCCTTCACCGCGGGCACGGGCGTGGGCACGGGCGCGGGCTCGACCGGTTTGGGTGTGGGCTCGGTCAGGGCGACCGCTTTGCTGCCCTTCTCCCATTGGGCCAACCGTTCCTTGGTCTGCCGCAACGCGGATAGATGCGCCGGGTGCTCGGGGTCCAACAACGCCAGGGCCTGCTTTTCCAGGGCGATCGCCTCGGACCATTGTTCCTTTTGCGCGTGGAGATCGGCGCGTAGATGCAGGATTCGGAAATGATGCGGGTTCTGCGAAATTGCCGTGTCGAGCGTCGCAGCCGCCTGGCCCGCGTTGTTCTGCGCTAGATACACCATCGCCAGTACGTAGTTGGTTTCGGCGTCCTCGTGGTCGTCACCTTCGGCAGCGGCCAACGCGCCTTGCAGAGCGTTTTGCGCCTCGGGAAGCCGATGGGACGCCATCTCGCACGCCGCCTGCGCCCGCTGGGTGAAGGCAAAGGTGTCGTTGCGTTCCATGGCTTGCTTGGCCGCCGCGCAGGCCGGATCGGCTTTCGCCGTCTGCCCATACTGCGCCGCGAGCATGCCAAGGGTCATCGCTTTGGCGGCGAGCGCCGGCACGAAATCCGGCCGGACGCGCAACGCGGCGTCGAACAGCGCCAGGGCTTCTTTGTAGGCGGGCTCGGTGCCGATTTCGGCGCAACGGCGGCCGCGCAGGTAGTTGCCGCGGTAGTCGAGCTTGGCGCGGCTTTCCTCGTGCGAGGCAGCGGAATCCTTATCGCGCGCCGCCAGGTTCACGTGGGCGTCGTCCACCTGCCGCGTCACCGTCAGAAAGTAGTACCCCAACAACACAACCACCAGCGCCACGGCGGCGAGAAGGAGAAGTTGCGTGTTTTTCGAGATCGTGCCGAAGCGGCGTATCTGCAGGAATTCATCGGAGTGGATGTCGATGTCGTCGTCATCATCCTCGTCAGGGAACAGGTCGGCGCCAAACGGCCTTTCGGGCTCGGCGAAATCCTCGTCGTCGATGTAAAAGTCGGGCTCGCGTTCCGGCGACCTTTCTTCGAACGTGACTTCCTCCGCGCTCGGTTCGGGTTCCGGGGGCGCGGGCGGCGTGGGCTCGGGAGTCGGCGTTTCGACACGCGGCGGCTCCGGTTCCGGCTCGGGCGGCGGTTCCTCGGCGGCAGTGCGCTCGGGTGGGATGAGATCCGTCATCACCAACTGCTCGGATTTCGAAGACAGGGGAGAGGGCTTGGGCGGCGGCGGCGGAACATCCAGGGGCGGTGGTTTGACCGGCTCGGGGGGCGCCTTGGGTTCGGCCGACGGCGCGGGCTCGTCGACCAGGTCGGGCAGTTCGCCGTGATCGTCCCACGAGGATTCGGATACCTCAGGCGGTTCCGGTTTGCGCGGGGGGCGGTCGAGGTCGGGAATCGGCCGGTCGATGTAAGTCGATCGCACCACCCGGCGCGCGCCGCTGGTTTCGCGGGCGGAGGGTTCCAGGTTGTGGATGGATGGCTTTTCGATATCCGGTTCGATGTCCGTGGGGCCCACGAGTCCTTCCGACCAGGGCGCGGCCGTAGGCGGGGATTGGATTGTGGGTGGCCGTTCGTCTTCATAAGCGCGGAAAATCGCGCCGCATTTTTTACAGCGGACCGGCAGCCCCGCTTCTTTGCCGCGCAGCACCTCATCGGGAATGGGGTAAGTCGCGGTGCAAATCGGGCATGTTGCCTTCATCAATAAACTCCCAACCAAACGCCGAACCAAAATAGGAACCGAACCTGCGCCATAATCTACCGTTTCACCGCGCGCCGTCAACCGAATCTGTTGCCGCGGTGGGTAAAAACCGGTATACGTAGCACGTTCGAGGGCATGAAAGGCGGTTATGAAGGTACGGATCATCAGCATTTTTCCGGGTTTTTTCGACTCCTGCCTGGGCGAAAGCCTGCTGAGCAAGGCAGCCGAGCGGGGTTTGGTCGAGATCGAAACCGACGACCTGCGCGGCTACGCCACCGACCGCCACCGCACCGTCGATGACGAACCCTACGGCGGCGGCGCGGGCATGGTGATGAAAGTCGACGTCTGGGCCTCCGCCATCGAAGCCGCCCGGCACGACCTACCCGGTTGCCGCGTCGTGCTGCTCTCCCCGCAAGGCGTCACCCTCGACGACGCCGGGGCCCGCCGCCTGGCCCGCGAAGAAGCGCTCGTGTTTTGCTGCGGCCGCTACGAGGGCGTCGACGAGCGCGTGGCCGAGCACCTGGTGGACGAAGAGCTTTCCATCGGCGATTACGTGCTGACTGGCGGCGAGGCTGCCGCGCTGGTGGCGATCGACGCCGTGGCGCGCAAGCTGCCGGGGGTGGTGGGGCGCAGCGAATCGGTCGAAACCGACACTTTCAGCGCGGGGCTCAAGTACCCGCAATACACCCGGCCGCCGGTTTTCCGTGATTGGGAAGTGCCGCCGGTGCTGCGGTCGGGCAACCACCGCGAGATCGACCAATGGCGGCGCGAGCAGGCGCAACGGCGCACGGCGGCGCGGCGACCCGACCTCATCGGGGCGGCGCTGGCCGAACGCACAACGCTGGTCAGCGCCGATCCGCAGCGCTTTTCGCCGGATTGGTTGCGCGAGGTGCAGCGCATGTACGGCGTCGGGCGCATCGGGCTGGCGGTCGAGGACGCGGCGTTTCGCGAGAGATTGTCGAGTGAAAATAAAGACATGAAGGTTTGGGGGTCGCTGGCCAAGGCGGCGCGGCGCTGGTCGGATCATCTGTGGGTTCACGTGGCGTCGCAAGCGGCGGCGGGGCAAGAGTCCCCGGCAGCGATTCGGCGGCTGATCGGCGGCGAGAAGCCGCTGGTGGTCAGCTTCGGCGGTTTGTCTCCGGAAGGGGCGGTACTTGCGGCTCCGGCCGTTGAAAGGGTCTGCGAAACGCCCGCGGCGTTGGTGGCCTGGCTTGATCGGCTCTTTGCCTCCCCGGAAAAAAGCGCTTGACAAAGACCCTATGATTGAGCATATTTACGCCTCTTTTTGGGCCCTTGTATGGTCAGGAGCATGAGCCATGGACGTGATAGCGTCATTTGAAAAAAGCCAAACGCGTAGCGATCTCCCGGAATTCAACATCGGGGATGTCGTGCGCGTGAATTTGCGAATCCGGGAAGGCGAGAAAGAACGCTTGCAGCCCTTTGAAGGCGTGGTGATCGCCAAGCGGAATGCCGGATCGCGGTCCAGCTTCACGGTGCGCAAGGTCAGTTACGGGATCGGCGTCGAGCGCGTCATTCCGTGTTTTTCGCCCGCCTTGCATGGCCTGGTAGTGGTGCGGCGCGGCGATGTTCGCCGGTCGAAGCTCTACTACCTGCGCAATCTGCGCGGCAAAGCGGCTCGCATCAAAGAAAAGCGGGACTGGTAAGTCCGACACGCAACGAGTACCACGACTCCTCCACTTCGGTGGGGGAGTTTTTGTGCTTAAGCGCCTTTTTGCGCCGGCGGCGACCGGCCTCCGGGCGGTGATTCGTCTCTTTGCGGCGGTGCGACCTTTTGATAGGATGGCGCGGAGCTATTTTTAGCCAAGGGGAAGCTTATGCGTCGATTTGCTGTATTAGTTGTTTTGTGGCTGGTGGTGACCGTTGCCTGTCAGCCGGTGGACTCTCCGGTGGATGCCGATGGAACGAACGCCGCCAAGGCCGCCGCGATCGACGGCAAAGCGCCGCCGTCGCCGACCGCCGCTGCCCTCGCTCGTCCCGGCGATGTGGGCGATGAGCAGAGCATCATCATGGTCAACGGCCGCGCGATCACGCCCGTGGGTGAGATTCGCGCCACGCAGGCTTTCCCCGGCAACGTGATCGTGCTTCCCGACGGCAACCTGGTCGTGATCACGATGCGCGGCGACGAGCGCGGCTTCACGATTTTCGACGGCGACACCCTCGACGAGATTTCACGCGTGGTCGTCTCCGCCCCCTTCTTCGGTCTGACGGCCAACGCCGCGGGCGATAAGCTATGGGTTTCGGGCGGCAAGCGGCAGCGCGTGATGGAATACGATCTGGTCGCCGGCGAGGCGTTCCACGTGCGGGATATCCCGAGCATGCTGCTGCCGGCCAATCTGGCCTTGGTTCCGAACGAGGAAAAGCTGCTGGTCACCAGTTCCTTCGGCGCCGGTTTGCAGATCGTCGATCTGGACGACGGCCTGATGGAAGCGCACGCGCCGACGAACTTGTATCCCGTTGATGTCGTCGTTTCGCCTGACGGCCACGAGGCGTACACCGCCAATTGGGGCGACGAAACCGTGACCGTTGTCAACTTGCAAACGGCGCAGCGGTCGGCCGAAATCCAAGTCGGGTTTCATCCGGAGTCGCTGGCGCTGTCGGCGGACGGCGGCACGCTGTATGCGGCCAACAGCGACGAAGACACCATCAGTGTCATCGACGTGGCCTCGCGCACCGAAACGGCGACGCTCGACGTGTACCGCGCCGCTGAAATGGCCGGCGCCAGCCCGGTCGATCTGGCGTTGAGCAGCGACGGCGACACGCTGTACGTCGTCTGCGCCGGATTGGACGCCGTGGTGGTTTTCGATACCGAAAGCGGCGAGCGGCTCGGCTCGATCCCGACAGGCTATTACCCGACCACCGTGGCGTTGGATGAGGCGCGCGATGCGCTGCTGGTCACCAACGGCAAGGGCGGCGGCATCCCGACCGACACGCCGAGTTGGGGCGTGAACCAAACCGGCACGCTGCAGAAAATCGCGCTGCCGACGCCGTCGGAACTGGCCGATTATACGCAGCAGGTGACCGACAACCTGACGCGCACGGAGCTGTTCTGGGAAACCCAGATGTTCGACAGCCCCATCCCCACCGAGCGCGGCGTGCCCTCGACGCAGATCAAGCGGGTCGTGTTCATCATGAAAGAGAACAAGACCTACGATCAGGTGTTGTCCGACATCCCCGGCGGCGAGCGTGAGCCGGCGTTTCTCGAATTCGGCGCGGGCATCACGCCCAACACGCACGAGCTCGCCGAGCAGTTCACGAATTGCGATAACTACTACTCCGAGGCCGACGCCAGCGTGCAGGGCCACATGTGGTCGACGCTCATGTACTCCAACGACTACATGGAGCGGGCGCGCATGATGAGCAGCAGCAGCCGTTATCCATTGACGAACATTGAGCCCGCCGCGCAGGGCGTGCGGGGCAGCATCTTCCGCCACATGTACGAAAACGACGTCACGTTCCGGGCGTACGGGCAGGTGATCACGATCGGCGACACGCCCGACCTGCTTCCCTATTTCGACTTGAAATACGGCTTCTGGAACCTGGGCGTATCCGACGAGACGAAGGCTGACGAAGTCATCCGGGAGATGGAGGCCGGCATTTGGCCGCAGTTCGTTTACATTAGCCTGCCCAACGACCACACCAACGGCTCGGACGAAGGGGAACCAACGATTCCCTACTACGTCGGCGACAACGACGCGGGCCTGGGCAAGTTGGTCGAGTACATCACTCACAGCGACTACTGGCACGAGACGGCTATCATCATCACGGAAGACGATCCGCAATCCGGCATCGATCACGTCGATGCCCACCGCACGATCGCCCTGGTCGCCTCGCCCTACGCCAAGCGCGGCTACATTTCGAGCGTGCTGTATTCCATGCCCTCGATTTGGATGACCGTCGAGATGATCTTCGGCCTGCCGCCGCTGACCGTCTACGACGAGCACACCAGCCCGATGTACGACTGCTTCACGACCGACACCGACATGACGCCCTACGACGCGGTGCCCAACCCCGTCCCGCTTGAGTACAACCCGGCAGGCCTCGCCTTGGCCGACTACTCGCGCAACCAACGATGGGACGCGCCCGACCAGGTGCAGCGACTGGGCGAAATCGTCTGGTCCGTGATGCGGCCGGGAGAGCGCTGGCCGGCGGAGTTTTCTGTAGATTCCTACTACGTTGACGAGGATGAGGACGAAGACGACGACGCTGGAGAATACCGCGCCGCCGCCGAGTGGATGATGCAGGAAGCGCGCCGCGCCGGTTTGTGGAACGGCGAGCGATTGCCGACGATCAAGGAACTCGTCGCTGATGGCGTGCTGAAAGTCGGCCACACGAAGCAATAACCGGCGGCGCCGGGCGTGGACCTGCCGGGCCGCGGCGCCGATGGTAAGGGCATGCCGCATCGTCTCTTTGGTTTTTTCGCTGCATTGACGGCCATCGCCTTGCTTGCCGTTTTCTGGCGCATTGTCGAACCCTACGACGGGCGCATCGTTTCTCAAGACACGCAAAGTTATCTCGCGCTCGCCGATAACCTGGCCGCGGGCCGCGGATTCACCGAATACGAAACCGACCACGGGCCGCCCTATCAAAGCCGTCGCACCGCGTGGCGCGCGCCGCTGTTTCCCGCACTGCTTGCCGTGGTTTTCAAAGCCGTCGACGACCCCGCCCGCCGCGTGGCGGCGACGACGTGGTTGCAGGCACTATGCGGCGGCGCGGCCGTGTTGTTGCTGGGCATCGTGGCGCTGCAGGTGCTCGGCGACCGCTGGGCTGCGCTGCTGGCGGCTGCGGTGTGGGCGCGCGACCCGCTGTCGATGGATGTGGCCAAGCTGCCGCTGACCGAACCGCTTTTTTTGGCCCTTATGATGGCGTCGCTGGCGTTGTTGGTGTTTGCGCAACGGCGGCGCGCGTGGCCTGCCGACGCGGCGGCGGGCGCGGTGCTGGGCTTGGCGACACTGGCGCGGCCGGTGCTGTACCCGTTTTGGCTGATGGCATTGGGCGCGGTGGCGTATTCGGTTCGCAAAGAGGGCGGCGGACGTCGCTTGGCCGCCTTTGTTGTCGCGTTGCTTGTGGTGGTCGCGCCGTGGATGATCCGCAACACGCTGGTTAACGGTCGCTTGACGTTGCTGACGACCAACACCGGTTTCAATCTCACCTTGGATAATTCCGAGCGCAGTCACCTGGAAGTGTGGACCGAACTTCACAAACGAAGCTCTTCGCATTCGGTGAACGAGGCCGACCAGAACGCCGCGTACCTGCGAGCC
This sequence comes from Candidatus Lernaella stagnicola, assembly GCA_030765525.1. Classification (NCBI taxonomy): domain Bacteria; phylum Candidatus Lernaellota; class Candidatus Lernaellaia; order Candidatus Lernaellales; family Candidatus Lernaellaceae; genus Candidatus Lernaella; species Candidatus Lernaella stagnicola. Next base: position 87,327 of record JAVCCK010000046.1, on the reverse strand, counting down.
GCCGCGCGCGAAATCGCCGCACGACCGGGTGCGTTTTTGGGCAGGGTCGCCGAACGCGTTTGGCGCATGGGGACGCGGCCGGCGCTCTGGTCGTTGCTTGCATGGGTCGGATTGGCGGGGCTGCTGTGGCGTCGCAGGAAGGATGCATTTTACGTGGTTGCCGCCGCGGGGAGTTTGGGCTTGGTGTACGCGATCGTCTTTTACGACGAGCGCATGGCGTTGACGCTCACGCCGTTTCGTTTGTTGTTTGCTTCGATGGCGATCATGTGGGGTGGCCGTATTCTTGCGGGTCGCCTTTCGCGGTTACATCATCGGGAGACGCATCGCGATCAGTTCGAAAATGGCGACAGTCAGGAAAAAGAAGAAGGTTCCCACGGAGACCAGAAGGCGACCGACGTGCTGCGGTGATAGCCGGTAGGTAAGCGCCAGGAGCGCCAGATAGGGTATCCAAAAAACGGGCAACCACAGCGTGGAAACTTTCGCCCCCGCCCATATCATTGCCGCGGTTAATGGAGGCAGCGTGAGATGCACGCTGGATACCATGCGCTCGAAAAAACTTGCGCCAATCGCCGCGACTCCCAGGGTGAAGATAAATAGTAACGTGGAGGCGACCCAAAGACCGAGGACAGATTTCCGATACATGAGCTTCTCCCGTGCGTGAGGTGTGATTCACGTTACGGAATATTTTCCCGGCGACGGGTCAGCAGCCGCACCCCTCGCTGTTGTCGTCTTTGTCGTCATCGTCGTCACCGGTTGATCCAGCAGGAAAGACGCGATGTCGATGGTGAGCCGGTGGCGATATTGACGCGGCGTTTTCCAGCCCGAGCGATCCAGGCCGTCCCGCACGGTGGTGGGAGGCACGATCAGCACGATAGCTACACGGATAGCGAACAGTATCCTTCTCATCGTCCACGAGCTCTTGGCATGGGGGGGTTCCATAAGTATAGGCAGATTTGTCACGCAGAGCCAACGCCGGTTCGGATTTTGGCACCGCGGCCTATCGGGAAGGCCCGGCGACCGCTCGCGGTTTGCCATTGCCCGCCGATCCGTTAAGGTAGGCGCGGATTTTGACCGGAGGCAACTGCGATGATCGACGCCGTCCTTTTCGATTTCAACGGAGTGGTGATCGACGACGAACCGCTGCACGACGAGTCGTGGCGGGAAGTTCTCGTTCCGTTGGACATCAACTACACCGACGAGGAATATTACGGCCCCCTACTCGGCGTGCCCGACGCCGAATTCCTGCGCCTGCTGCTGGCCCGTCGCGGCGTCGAGATGAGCCCGTCGCGGCAACTCGAACTCCTCGCGGCGAAAAGCGTAATCTACGACCGTTTGGTACGCGAGCGGCCCGTCGACCTGCCGGGGTTGGCCGCTTTCGTGCGCGACCTGGCCGGTCACGTGCCGGTCGGTGTGGTCAGCGGCGCGTTGCGCCACGAGATCGAATACCACTTGGCGCGCTTGGATATCGCCGAGTGCGTCGCCGCGGTCCTTGCGGCGGGTGAATACGCAAAGCCCAAACCCGACCCCGCACCGTATTTGACGGGCCTGGCGAAACTGAACGAAGCGGTCGGACGCGCGGTTCGGCCGGGGGAGGTCGTCGTCATCGAAGATTCCACCAACGGGGTGAAGAGCGCCTTGGCCGCGGGCATGGCGGTTGTGGGTGTCACGGCGCGCACCGATCCCGAACGGTTGCCGGGCTGTTTCGCCTGGGTGGCCGATTTTAACGGTTGCGATTACGACTGGCTCGTTCGCACCGGGAAAGGAAACGCACGTTGAAAACTATTCGTCTCGATCCCATTTGTCAGGACTGCTTCGCCCGAGCCGTGATCCGCGTGGCGGAGATGCACGGCTTATCGGCCGAGCGCATCGCCACGCTGGTGGACGAAACGCGGCAACTCATCGCCAGTACGCCCGCTGATCAAGGGCCTCCGCAGGCGGCGCGCCGCTTGCGGGGTTTGCTGCAGCGCCACCTGGGCGTGACCGATCCGTTCGCCGAGGTGAAGCGCCTGGGCAACGAACACGCCGCGGCCGTCGTCGAAACCTTGCGCGACCGCATCGTTGCTTCCGACGATTCATTTCGCACCGCGCTGCGCACCGCGCTGGCGGGCAACGTGATCGATTTCGCGTACGTGGGCGAACAGGATTTGCCCGCCACGGTCGAACGCCTGGCCGAAGCGGAGTTGGGCATCGACGATACCGAACGCTTGCGCGAGGAAATCGGCGCCGCTCGGCGCGTACTGTATTTGGGCGACAACACCGGTGAGGTGTGGTGCGACCGCCTGTTCATCGAGACGCTGCCGCCCGGCCCGGCGATCACCTTCGCCACGCGGGAGTCGCCGGTGCTCAACGACGCTACGCTCGTGGAGGCCCGGCAAGCCGGTCTCGACCAGGTTTGCGAATTGATTTCCTCGGGCAGCGACGCGCCGGGCGCCATTCCCGAATTGCTCAACGATCGCACGCGGGAATTGCTCGAGACGGCCGATGTGGTCGTGAGCAAAGGGCAGGGCAATTTCGAAGCGCTTTACGGCCACGCGCTGCGCCCGGTCTATTTCGTCTTCCTGGTCAAATGCGAGCACGTCGTCGAAGCCGTCGGCCACCCCGTCGGCACGGGTATCGTATGGCGCTGGACGCCATGACCGCGCGGGCGGCCTGTTGCGGCAACCGCGACCGCGCATATAAGATGGGGCCATGCGACGCTTACTTCCGCTAGTTTTACTCCTGCTTTTACTGGCGTGTAACAGACAGGTGACCGAGGATCCGCAAACCGGCCAACTGCGCGGTCTGCTGGTGCAAATCCCCGGCGGTGAACGGGTGTTTATCGAAAACAGCCTCAAACACCTGGCGCGCGCCGGCGTGAGGCCCGTGCAGTTGCCCTCGAACCTGATTGGTTCTTCCCAGGGGCCGGCGGGCGGCGCGGCCACAGCGATCGTTCGGCTTCCTCATCCGCCGGCGGTCTACGCCTCGGAGGTCAACTACTTCCTGTTGCGCTCCCAGGCCATCGGCTCGGCGTTGGGTTGCGCCAGCGCGTTGTGGAACCCGGTGGGGCGCACGGTCGGCCCGCAGGCTCACGAGTACACTCTTTGGGAACGACGGCGAGATTTGAAAATCAGCCGTGGCGACAAAGTGAAACCCAGCCCGCTGGTGACCATTCCCGGCGGTGAAGCTTGGCTTTACGACGAGGAGGCACAAGGCTTGCGTCGCGTTCGTTTCGATTCCTTCGCGATGGAAAAAACGGAAGTGACGTACGAACAATTCGCGGCGTTTCTAAACGAGACGAAGCACAGTGAAAACGTACTGGCCCAGTTCACCGACTTGAGTCGCCCGGACAATCCGATCGTGCGCAAGGACGACACGTACGGGGTGCCCGCCGAATGCGCCGCCTTCCCCATGGCCTTTGTTTCCTACGCCGGAGCGCAGGCTTATTGCGAGCACATCGATCGCGCGTTGCCTCCCGACCGATTTTGGGAGATCGCGGCGCGTGGCGCCACCAAGCGGCCCTATCCTTGGGGAGAGGACGCCGACGTGTCGAGATACGCCAACGTGTCGGGGAGCGAGGACGGATACATCAACAGCAGTCCGGTTGGGTCCTTCCCCCGCGGCGCGACGAAGCACGGCTTGTTGGACATGGCCGGCAATGTTTTTGAATGGACCTCCCACGACCGCGGCGTGCGTTTACGCGGCGGCGCCTGGGCGACCGACGCCCGCTGGGTGCTCAACGACGCTAACGAAACCAACGTGCCGCACGCCCGCAACAATCACAACGGCTTTCGGTGTTTCGTGCTGTCGCCGCCCAGCGAGGATTGAAAGGTTTTGCGTCGACGCCCGAACCTGCGTTAAAGTGGGCGCGCCCAAGTAGGAGGTTGCCATGTCGAAGGTCTTGACGCTTTACGAGAAAAGTCACCTAGTCGCCGCCGCGGTGCGCGTGCATTTGCATCTTCACGGCACGCCGCCCGCGCCCGAGGATATCGCCGAAGCGCTGCAGATAAATGTGGAAGAAGTGCACCACGTGGTGAATAAAATGGCCGACGTGGGCGCGGTACGGGTGATGACCGGAGCGTACGGCGCGCGCGTGTTGATCGACGACCATCACGTGATCGAGGATCTCGAAGGCAGAGATGTCGCGCCGGGCATCGAAGACGAAGTGGCGGCCTTTCAGGCGGCGGCGGCGGAAAAAAACAAGGAACTGGCGACCCGTTTCGAAAAGGGCTACGTCGATCCTAAGAAAGCGGAGCAGACGGCCGATATCGAAGCGAAGTTGGCCGATCCGTCCAAGGCCAGAAAATCCGACAATCCGCTCGACGCGATGTTCAAGAAGAAAGAGTAAAGCGCAACGTGTAACGGCGCTCGCGGTCGCCCACGCGCAGGGCAAGCTCCAACTGATAGACGGCATCCGGCGACGGCGGCCCGGCGGAACGATCCACCAACCGCCGTCCCGCCCGGCTTTGCGGCGTGAGCACCAACGCATGCGGCACCCCGCGCCGCAAACGTGTCGGCGTACGCAAGCCGACATCTCCCGCGCCCAGGCCCGGCGCGCTACCCAGCACAGCCTCGGCGTGACCGTCGGGCCACACGAAGCGGCAGGCGTCCCAATCGATCCATATTTCGGATTCGCCGACCGCCTGCACCGTGAGCAGCAACGCCGACCGGCCGGGCAAGAGTGTCAAGCGCAACTCTGCATCGCGTGTCACGGCCGCCGGTCCCTCGTGGTCGACCACCATCGGCTGCTCGCCGCTTCGCGCGTCCAGGAGCGTCAAACCGATGCCGTGGCTTGACGCGCAGCCGACAAGAAACAGGATCAGCACCCCTATGGCGTAGCAACGTTTCATAAATTGCGAGCGGGGGGATTCGAACCCCCATGTCCGAAGACACTGGATCCTAAGTCCAGCGCGTCTGCCAGTTCCGCCACACTCGCTGAAGGCTCACTGAAAATATGTAAGCCGCACCGCAGCGTCAAGACGGCGCTTGCTCCGCGTCCTTTTCCGGCGGCGACGGCGGCCCCCACGCGGGGCGGAAGTGAATGGCGTCGGTCGGGCAAACGCGCAGGCAGCGCATGCACGAGAAGCAATCCGCGGGCAAAGATTTTTTTGCCAGGCGGTCACCCGCCGCGGTGAGGGGACAGGCTTTCGCGCAAGCCCCGCAGTCGATGCAGCGGTCGAAATCGATGCGAATGCGCGTCAGGCTGAGGCATTCCACGAACCACGATAGAAAGCCGAAGGGACAAATGAAACGGCAGAAGGGGCGGTAGAAGAAAAGGCTGACAAGTAGATACACTGCCACCGACGCGCCCAGCGTCCACGGGAAGAAATCGAAGTTGAAGAGGTTGAAGGGATTGACGTAGTGATACCACACGAAGCCCTTGGGCGCGATGGCTCCGTACAGCCCGAGAAGGAACACCGCGAACAGCAGCGCCCGCACGGAGTTGCTCACCCACAGCGGCAGCTTGGCTTTTTTCACTTTTTTGAAGCCGGGGATCATGTAAACCAATTCCTGCAACGCGCCGAAGGGACAGACCCAACCGCAAATCGCCTTGTTCGCCACCACGGCCAGCAACAAGAAAAACACGAGCGCCAGAAGTTTGGGCAGCACCGCGTCGTAAAGCCCGACGGTCGATTTGAAGACTTTCACCGCGCCTTCCATGGGGTTCGGGCTTTTGCCCAGCACGAAGCCGAGCACGATCACGGAAAACAGCAACACGCCGATGTACACGCTTTGCGGGTAGTAGTCTTTGCGCCTTTTCGGATTCTTGCCGAGGCCGAAACGCACCAGCCAGGCCAGCGCAAAGAGGGTCATGACGGCGTACAGCGGGTATTTCAGGTTTTGCAGTGGCGTTTCTTCATGCGACAGATTGTGCGTAATCGCCTCGTCGATCGTCTCTTGCGTCACGCCGAACTGCGCGACCGGCGTATCCTTGTCGACCCCCACCGCGAGGCCGAAGTCGTGGGCCAGCGCCTTGCCGTTTAAATCGTATGCCATGGCGATATCGCGGATCGTGCTCTCCGGTGTGAACTTCTTCGCGCCCGGCGCGGGCAGTTCCTTCCCGGGTCCGGCGAGCTTTTGCAGGGCTTCGTCCAACTGCGGCCGGGTGATATTCAGCTCGACCAGCGGCATCTCTTTGCTGATGTCGCGCGGCAAGCCGAGCGCCTCGGCCAGATCACCGCCGCGCACGCCGCGACTGTGGGCGACTTCGCGCAGGGTTAAGTCCGCCGGCAGGGGTTCTTCGGTGGCAGCTTGGGCGAAGGTTGCGGCCATTAGCAAAAGTGCGAAGACAAGAGCGACATGCGCCTTCATGGCAACTCCTTGGCAGATGGAATTCTGTTTTATTGTAGCGGTCTCGCCGCGGCGGCGCTACATGCGCTCGGGAGCGTCGATGCCCAGCAGATGCAGGCCTAGGTTGAGTTGCCGCGCGGTCACGTCGCACAGGGCGAGGCGCGAAATCAACGTGTCGCCCGTAGAGCTCAGCACGGGGCAATCACGATAGAACACGTTGAAGGTTTGCGACAGCGTGAACAAGTGGTCGGTCAGCAGGTGCGGGTAATAGTCATCCGGCACGTCATGGACGACATCGGCGAATCGCGCCACCGATAACGCCAGGCCGCGCTCGGCCGGGTGCTGGATCGTCACCAGCGTGTTGGCGGGCAGCCGCCAATCGGGCGCGCCGTACTTGCGAAAGATCGAGCGAATCCGCGCATGCACGTATTGCAGGTAGGGCGCCGTGTTGCCCTCGAAAGCCAGCAGCTTATCCCAATCGAAGCGGTAGTCGCTGTTGCGGTTTTGGGAAAGGTCGGCGTACTTGACGGCCCCGACGCCCACCGCCTCGGCCACGTTGCGGCGTTCGGCTTCGGAGAGGTCGGGGTTTTTCTCCGCGATGATCGCCGCCGCGCGCGTCACGGCTTCTGAAAGCAAATCGGCCAGGCGAACGGTGCCGCCCTCGCGCGTTTTGATCGGCCGCCCGTCGGGCCCCAGGATCGTGCCGAAGCCCACGTGCACGAAACGTTGGTCGTAACCAAGCGCGCGCGCCGCCGCGAAGAGTTGCTGAAAATGGAGGTTCTGCCGCTTATCGACCACGTACACGATCTCGTCGGCGTCGTGCGCCTGGTCGCGGTAGGCGATGGTCGCCAAATCGGTCGTGGCGTAATTGAACGCGCCGTCCGACTTGCGGATCATGAAGGGCTTGTCGCCCAGTTGCGGATCGGCGTCTTCGTCGAAGTAGATCAGCACCGCGCCCTCGTCCTCGCGGGCCAGGCCCTTGGCCAGCAGGTCGTTGACCAGCGAGCCCAGGTTGTTGTGGTAGGCGCTTTCGCCCCGCCACTCGTCGAAGGCCACGCCAAGCCGCGCGTAGACTTTGTCGACTTCGATCCGGCTGGCGGCGACGAAGTGGTCCCACAACGCTTTGTTATCCTCATCACCGGCTTGCAGCTTCGCCAATTCCTGACGCGCGTCTTGAGCGACCGTCTCGTCGCTTTTCCCCGCGTCGTTCGCCAGCTTGTAGACGCGCTCGAGTTCGTTGGTCGGATCGGTTTGCAGCGCCTGCTCGTCGCCCCAACGGCGAAAGCCGTAAATGAGCATGCCGAACTGCGTGCCCCAATCGCCCACGTGGTTGTCGCCGATGGCGTTGTGACCCAGAAACTTGAGCACGCGCACCAGGGCATCGCCCAGAATCGTGCTGCGCAGGTGGCCCACGTGCAGCGGCTTGGCGACATTGGGGCTGGAGAAATCGACGACAACCGTGCGTGGCTGCTCGACCGCGCCCACGTCCAAATGCTCATCGCAGGCCATGGCGGTAATACGCTTGCCGAGAAAGCCGTCGGTCAGCCGGAGGTTGATAAAACCCGGCCCGGCGATTTCCGGCGGCGCGCACCACTCGTCCAGGTCGGCGGCTTCGACCACGCGGGCCGCCAATTCCCGGGGGTTTAGCCCCGCCTGCTTAGCCGCGCCCATGACGCCGTTGGCTTGGTAGTCGCCGAATTTCGGATCCTTGGCCTCGCGCACGATGGCCGGCGCGGGGGAGCCGAGCGCTTCACCGAGCGCCGCGTTGAGTTCCTGGTCGAGGGTTTGTCGAATGCGCATGTTGTGACTCTCTGTTTCAGTTCGCGCAGAATTTAACACGGGGTTGAGGATTTAGCGAGCGCCACACGCGCGTAATCGGCTAGTTTTTTTTGCGCGATTGGCGCGGCACCAGCTCGTCGCGGTAGATTACCTCGCCGGTTTTTTTGTCGACGGCGAATTTGTCGGTCATCCAGCCGACGCGCACGTCCTGGGTGCGGTGGTCGGCCTGCGGGTGGAAGGGTTTGATATCGAGCACCGGTGTGCCGTCGATGAAATCGATTTCCTCCACGTGCAAAATGTTGCCTTCGACTTTTATCAAGCGCACAACCGAAAGCCCGATGGGGTTGGGGCGACGCGGGCTGCGTGTCGTAAAAAGGCCGCGGAGTTGGTCGTCGGCAAAGGGTGTGGTGATCAAGCGGTAGCCCTCGGACCGGTGCAGAAACACAAGCAGGTGCAGGTGCGAAAAGCCCTCGATATCTTGCAGGCCCGGCGCGTACTCGGGCAGGATCTCGATGCGCGCCGTGACGCCCTTGGCGAACGCGGCGTTGATCGGCACGCCCACCGGTTCGCGATGCTCGCTGCGCACGTAGCCGATGGGTCGGACTTCGAACACGTTCTCGTGCGGGTCGGTCATGGCGCGATCAGAATGTGAACACGGCGTATCCCTTTTCCAGGAACGCGGTGATGCTGGGGTGGCCCATCATGTCGTCGTACAGGTGCAATTCCTGTTCTATCGCTGCTTCCAATGCGCCGACCTTGCTCGCGCAGGCTTTGCACACGCCGCCGATCAGGCCTTCTTCTTTCGCCCGCCGGAACAGCTTAGCGTTGGGATGGTCGGGATTCTCGGGGTAATCCTTGACCAACTTACACGCGGAGCCTTCGATGACGATTTGCACCTCGTAATCCTTCGAGTGCATGTCGAAGGCGTGCAGCAACACGTGAATGAAGCACATCGGGTCGCCGTTGAATGCGAAAAGCGCCACTTTTTTCACCTGAGTCTCCTCATTCGGTTTCGCGGCCGTAGTCGTCTTCCAACCGCACGATATCATCCTCGCCGAAATATTCGCCGGTCTGCACTTCAATGAACACCAGGGGTTCCGCGCCGGTGTTGGCGATACGATGGGGAATCTTGACGGGAATATCCACCGCGACCCCGGCTTGCACGGGCAGTAGATCGTCGCCGCGGGTTACGTCGCCTGTGCCGGCTACCACGAACCAATGCTCTTGGCGGCGATGATGATATTGAAGGCTGAGCCGCCCGCCGGGCGACACCACGATGCGCTTGGTTTTATAATCCGGCTCGTCGAGCAGTACTTCGAAACTGCCCCATGGCCGATGCTCGATTTCATTCATACCGCTTCTCCGAGGATGAATAACCTGCCGGTACCGATGTGGGTTAAATATAGACTGCAAGCGTCGCGGGAGCTACCGGAAAAAGGGTAAAAAAGTGGGCCGTGACGGGGTTTTGGGGGGGAAGGATCACGGCCCGGATTAGGATGATGGTCAGGCGTATCCGTCACCGTTTAGGGATTTTTGCATAGTCCGCTTCGAACCGCTCAATCCCAATGTCGGTGAGAGGGTGGGTGAACATTTGTTGTAACACCTTGAATGGTATCGTCGCCACATCGGCGCCCATCACCGCGGATTCCACCACGTGCATGGGGCTGCGGACGCTGGCGACCAATATCTCGGTGTCGAATCCGTAATTATCGAATATCACCTTGATTGTTTCGATCAAACTCATGCCCGCCGAGCTGATGTCGTCCAAGCGGCCCACAAAGGGGCTTACGTAGGCGGCGCCGGCTTTGGCGGCCATCAATGCCTGCATCGATGAGAACACGAGCGTCACGTTGGTTCGGATGCCCTCCTTTTTCAACGCGGAAACCGCCTTCATGCCCTCGGCGGTCATGGGTATTTTCACGACGACCTGGTCGCCGTATTTGATCAGTTCGCGCGCTTCGGCGATCATGCCCTCGAAATCGGAGCTGATCACTTCCAAACTCACCGGCCCTTTGACCAGGGCGCATATTTCCTTGGCGACCTCGTCGAAGGTCTTGCCGGTTTTGGCCGCCAGCGATGGATTAGTCGTTACGCCATCGACCAACCCCATGGCGATGCCTTGCCGGATTTCCTCGATGTCGGCGGTGTCCAAAAAGAATTTCATCGGCTGCGTGCCTCTCAGTATTTATAGCCGGTGGACAGGAAAAACGACGTCTCGGCGAAGATGGATAGCTCGACGGTGAAAAACACGTTCTGCGTGACGAAATAATCGCACCCGATAAACATGCCCCATTCCAAGTCGCCGGTGATATCGTCGTTCGAATCGTCAAAGTGGGTGATCATGTGGTCGTACTTGATGCCACCGTAGGGCGTCAGCGACCGCATCACGTATGCGAAAACCAGGCTCGCCTGCAATTCGTTCAGGCGGGCTTGAGCGGTATCGTCTCGGGTTGCGATCTCGAAATACTGTGCGTCGAGCGTGATGTTCAGCGGGCTGTCCCAAGTAAGCGGGAAAAGCTGCGGCCGTAGCCCGACGCCCCACAACATGCCCAGCGTGCCTTCGAAATCACCGTCGTCAAGCTGCAGGTCGCTCGCCCCGAACAGGCCGTAGACATCCACGTACCGCACCGGGGCGACGTTGCCCTTGAGCACGAAGCGTCCCGATGTCATTTCGTCCGTGATGTCGTCGTCTTCGATGACGTGCACGTCGCGCATCGTCCAGCCGATGCCCGCTCCGATCGAGAATGAGGGGCCGATATTGTAACTCAACCCGCCGAGTCCCAATGCCAAAGCAGGCCCCGCCCAAAGGACGATCACCGCCATAACGACCAATGCAAGAAAGGCTCTTTTGTTCAACATCTTGATATTCTAAAGGGTGATGACCACTACATATTGCACTTTGGATCATTATCGACATCGTCCGATTGATGTCAAGGTGTTTTTCGGACCCGGCAAAAAAAATCCCCAACGTGTTGATTTTGAGGCTCATTTGCGACCTGTTTTCGGGCCTTGACCGCCATGCCGAAACGGCTCGTGGAGCGCGGCGCGACCGCGGCGTGAAGACACCCGCCGCCCGATGAGCGCCATTGGCTAGTTATGAACACATATTGGACAATGACAAGGGGAATCGGGCGGTTTTCCTACCCAGGAGGCCGGTTATCCGCGAGCTTGGTGGTCAGTAATGTCCGCCGCTGGTCGGCGCGTTGGTTGGCAATCGCGATATCCAGCGCCCGGCGCGAGCCGCACAGCACCACCAACCGCTTGCCGCGGGTGACTGAACCGGTTATTGGACGGCGCAAGAAAACACATATTACCGTGTATTTCAATAATGGGGTTGAGCGCTCATCAAACAATAGATATAATCACTTTTTTCTGTGAGGGCGGTTGTGGAAAGTAATGGAGAATTTGAGGGTTTTTGGTGGTTACCGGAGGAGGAAGAGGTACGCCTGCACGGCCGGCTGCGTCGTTTGCGCAACGGAAATTGGGAGTTCTTCGTTCGAGGAGATAACACTGCAATTTCCAAGTGGAAGAGTGAAGGGAGGCGCGACGTAATTCATGGTCTCGACGAGTCCGGGTTAAGAATCAGCGTTTTAGATTCAATTCTCGAATCATATCAGCCGATTTCTGGCGGTCTACATCGACTTAGATTCTTTTCTCGACTGATAGCAGTTGGTGTTCATACAACGGCCGAGTCGGAAATCATGTATGAGCAATATACCGTCAAATACCAACACCTTCACACTTGGAATGATATAAAAAGTGAGGTCAGTATTCCGAAAAAACGCATTTCTCGGGACGGTGTGGACGGTGTTACGATAGACGTGACGTCGCCAAAGCCAAAAGCGGTCACGTTGTCATCTGGTATTACGATTGAGTTTGTTTCCGCCTATAAGTATCAGATATCCTGGAGTAAACGACGGTTCTTGGCCTTTGAACATCGGAGCTTTGTTCGTTTTCGCCATCCGGCGAAGGTTTCGTTTGCCGAGGCGTTGCGCCATGCCGGCGCTCTTCGATTATTACTTACCCTTGGTGTCGGAGAGTATACGAATATCTCATCAATGTTTGCGGGCTCCAGCGAGGAAGGCGATAATAGAGCAGTTGTTTTTTGTCACGTCGATTTCCACGTAGATGAGGAGGAAACGAAAGACATTACATCGACTCAGGTCAATTTTCCGCTTTCGGCTATCGAAAAAACGCTAGATGAGCATCTAGAAAAGCTGTTTCAATTTTACGAGAGGTTCGAAGCAGTTATTAATCAATTCCTGGCGACTAAATCCAACCCGACGATCCATTTGGAAAACGAATTTCTGAACATGTGCCAATCGTTGGAGGCAATTCACAGATTGACGTGCGACGGCGAAGTAAATACGGAAGATATGCATAAGAAGAAAATCGAGAATATTTGCGACTCCGTGAGCGCTAAACACCGAAAATGGCTTATGGAGAAACTAAAATATTCAAATGAAAAATCTTTTAGGAAGCGGCTCCTCGAGTTAGTCGAGAAAACGTGGGTGGTTTCAGAGAGTTTTCTCAAAGATAAAAAAGCATTTTGTAATGAAGTACTACAAATTCGGAATAGACTAGTACACAGAATGTCTGAAGCTTCGGGGTTTATTCAAGCGAATTTCAATGAAGTTCTTGTTACTGCTTGGCGAATGGATTTGCTGGTCCAAATATTGTTCTTGTTGGAACTCGGATTTAGTGAGGAACAAGTCCTTTTGTTCTTAAAGCCACAAGGAACGGCTTATCGGACAATCCGAAATATTGCATTGAATGAGAATAAACCAGCAAAATGATTTCTTTTGTCTCGAATAGGCGCAATAAACCATATTAGCTGGGAAACGAATTGCCGCGGGCCGGCTACGTGGTTTCTTGTGATGCCTAAATCGAATTTCTTACAGCTTGGAGTTTATCCAACAGCAGGGTCCGTCGCTGGTCGGCGCGTTGATTGGCAATCGCGATATCCAGCGCCCGGCGCGAGCCGCACAGCACCACCAACCGCTTGCCGCGCGTAACCGCCGTGTAAAGCAGGTTGCGGGCCAGCATGATGTAGTGCTGCGTGTGCAACGGCACGACGACGCAAGGGTATTCGCTGCCCTGCGCCTTGTGCACGCTGACGGCAAAGGCCGGGACCACCGCATCGATTCGCGAGCCCTCAAGAACGACCGGGCGGCCGTCGAAGTTCACCACCATCCGTCGCGCCGCGGCATCCACGCGCTCCAGGCGGCCGACATCGCCGTTGAAAATTTCGTTGTCGTAATCGTTACTGGTCTGCATCACCTTGTCGCCGACCCGGTAGATCCGATCGCCGGCGCGTAACTCGTCGCCGGTCGGGTTGAGCGCGGCGCGCAGGTGCTCGTTGAGTTGCGAGACGCCCGCCTCGCCCCGGTGCATCGGCGCCAGCACCATGATGTCTTCCAGCGGATCAAGCCCGTAGGCGTCGGGTAGGCGGCGCGAAACGAGGTCGACCACAATTTGCCGCAGCGCCACCGGGTCGTCTTCTTCCAGGAAAAAGAAATCGCTGTCCTTGCCGCCGGAAAAATCGGGCGTTTGTCCTTCGATGATACGATGCGCGCCGCTGATGATGCGGCTGCCCGCCGCCTGGCGGAAGATTTCGTTCAGGCGCACCGTCGTCATCCAGGGGCAGGCGATCAGGTCGGCCAGCACGGAGCCGGGGCCGACGCTCGGCAACTGGTCGGCATCACCCACGAGCACCAGGTGCGCGCCGGGGCCCACGGCGTCGACCAGGTTCATCGCGAGAAAGACATCGAGCATGCTCGTTTCGTCGCAGATGACCATGTCGGCTTCGAGCGGGGCTTGGCTGTGACGGTCGAAGAAACGCTGCGCGCTGTTGAATTCGAGCAAGCGGTGGACGGTTTTGGCTTCCCGACCGGTGGCTTCCGACAGGCGCTTGGCGGCCCTGCCGGTCGGCGCGCACAACGCAACCGTGCGATCCATCGCCTCGCAAATATCGCAGATCGCCCGCACGATCGTCGTTTTACCCGTGCCCGGCCCGCCGGTAATGACCAGCACGCGTTGCGCGATGGCGTCGACGACCGCCTGCCGCTGCCGCTCGGCCAGGGGCATGCCCAAGCGCTCTTCCACCCAGGTGATGGCGCGGGGGCGGTCGATCTGCCGAAAGCGGCTCGGCCCGGCAAAGAGCGAGGCCAGCGAACGGGCCAGGTTGCGTTCGGCCGTGTCCCGCGTGGCATGGACCAGCACGTCCTCGTCCTCGATGGTTTGGCGCACGAGTCGCGAGTCATCCCGCAAGGCCTCGAGCCCCGCGGCGACGATCTCCCGCGGCACGCCCAGCAGCACGCGGGCCCGCTCGGCGATTTCGGCCGTGGGCACGTAGGTGTGGCCCTCGGACGTGGCGTCGGTCCAGGCTTGCATCAGCCCGGCGCGTACGCGTCGTTCGTCCTCGGGTTTGACGTTCAGCCGCCCGGCGATGCGGTCGGCGGTGTTGAAGCCGACACCGCGGATTTCGCCGACCAGCGCGTACGGGTCGCGGCGTACGATTTCCAGCGCGCGGCCTCCGAAGGCCTGCAAGATCCCGGCGGCCAAGGAGCGCGGCGCGCCGGCGGCTTGCAGCAGCAGACCGATTTCGCGGACGTGGCGAATCTTTTGCCAGGCCGCTTGGATCGTCGCAGCTTTTTTGGCGCCGATACCGGGCACATCGCGGATGCGGCGCGGGTCTTCGTCGATCACCTCGAAGGTATCTTTGCCGAAATGGGCGACGATGGCCTCGGCCATTTTCGGCCCGATGCCTTTGATGAGGCCCGAGCCCAGATAGCGGACCATCGCGTCGCGGTCGCTGGGCACGGTCGGCTCGTAGGAGATGATGCGGAATTGGCGTCCGTGTCGCGGGTTGTCTTCCCAGCGGCCGTGGGCGCGGATGGTTTCCCCGGCGGCCAATTCGGGCATGACGCCGCAGACGGTAGTCGAGCCGCCGCCGTCGCGCGCCATCCTGGCCACGGTGTAGCCGGAGTCGTCGCTGCGGAATACGATACGCCGGATTTGGCCCGAAAGCTTCTCGGTCATGTTGTGCGACTTGCTTTTTTCAGTGAAACGCGCCCTACTATATCACCGAACTTCAATAACGAAAATATTGGATTGCGTCATGTCAGCGAGTTCCCCCATCTTGTCCCGTATTTTGAAGAAGATCGACGACCTGCCCACCCTGCCCACAGTGTTGCAGCAGGTGTTGGAAATCACCTCGCAGGAAGATACCGGCGCCGCCGACATCATCGGTGTTATCGACGCCGACCAGTCGCTGACGGCCAACTTGCTGCGGGTGGCCAACAGCCCCGTTTTCGGCGTGCCCAACCGCATTCAATCGGCCAAGCAGGCGGTGGTGCTTTTGGGCTTCAACGAAGTGCGCAGCATCGCCCTGTCGGCCACCGTGTTTTCGATGTTCGAAGCGGCCGAAGGCGAAACCGTGTTCAACCGCGAGGCCTTCTGGCGGCATTCCTATCTGGTGGCGCACCTGACGCGGGAACTGTTCACGAAGTTTCCCGATGCCGACAACAAGGCGCTTTATTTCACCGCCGGCTTGCTGCACGACATCGGCATCGTGGTGATGGACCAGTTTTTCAGGCCGGAGTTCAAGGACATCGTGGAGACGATTCAGCAGGAAAACGAAATGCCCCTCCGCGCCGAGGGCCGCTTCATGGGCGTGAACCACGCCGCGATCGGCGCCGTGTTGCTGCGGCGTTGGCAGTTGCCCAAATTGCTGGTGAAGGTCGTGGAAACCCACCACAACCCGTGGGATGCGCCGGCTGCCGCCGCGCCCCTGGTCCGGGCGCTTTACTACGGCAACCTGCTGGCGCAACTGATCGGCTACCCGGCCTACGCCCAAAGTGAAGCGCCGACCGTGGAGGGCTTTTTGGACTCCGCCGACGCGCAGCAACTCGCCGAGGCCGGCATGCCGCTGGACAAGCAGTGGCTGGCCGACACCGTCACGCGCTACAAGGAAGATGAAATCCTGCTCGACCTGATTATGGGCGCCGCCACGCCGATGTAATATCCGTTTCTTTTTTTGCCTTTTCCGCAGAAACATATACGCGTATTATGTTCGCCATCATCCCCCCGAGGTGCGCGATGGCGGAGAACGAGCAAGCCGAGAACGAACAAGTCGAGAACGAGCAAGTCGAGAACGAACAAGCCGAAACAAATACGACCGAACCGGCGGAATACGAACAGCGAAAACAAGGCCGTTTCGAGGAATGGGTTATCGCCCACACGGGCATTTCAATTATCTTTGCGGCGTTTTTCGGCCTCGCTGCTGTATACGGGGCCATCGCTTGGATCAATTATCATTGCCTGCCTTGCGAATACAATAATCCGGGCATTTGTGCGCTAATTGCGAAGAGCCCACCGTGGACGCTCTTAACGGCGCTCGGTACCGTATTTGCCGTGCTTCTGACTTGGTATATCAGGAGCGTTCATCGCCACCAAGAATTGGATAAACGAGAACGAGAGCTTATCGAACGTCGGCGGGAAAATGCGCACAGAGAAAAAGAGTTTGTAACGCGATGTGAAGAAGGAAAAGAGAGGTTGTTCAACGAACGCTATGCGCGGGCAATTGAGCTTCTCGGCAACGATGACATCGACGTTAAACTGGGCGCTGTTTACGCCCTCGATCGACTCGCCGGCGATTCCGAGAAGGATCGTGCGACGATCATCAACTACTTTATGGCGTTAGCTCGCCGTATCGCACCGGCGGAAGTTCACATCGAGCAAGATGGAGAAACTGGAGAAAGGAAAAACATAAAAGATCGATCCACGCCATTGGACGGGCCAACAAAAGTCCTTTTACAGGTAATCATAAATTCAATTGGAAAGTATTTTTCAGACGTTGCCGAAGAACAGAGACCGAAATTTCAAAATATCGATTTGAGGGGAATGAGATTCATTAGAATGAATCTTGAAGGAGTGAGATTCACGGAATGTTTGTTGGATAACGCGATATTCCACTTTACGAATTTGGATCGGGGAGAATTCCGGCATATCGATTTCGGATCATCGACAATATCCAGTTCGTCTCTTCGTAAAGCACGGGTGTATTATTCCATTTTTAAAGATGGCATTTGGGAGTATGTGGAAGCTGGGGGCTGCCGCTTTTTTGATTCGGAGTACGAAAATTCTTGGGGGCCTAGTGTAGCACTGACCAAGGCTTATTTCGCTTTTATGACGTTTAGGGGTATGTTGTTCCAGATAGATTTGTCACAGGCGTATTTCGACGACGTCCGATTTGAAGAATGCGAATATCTGCCGGGAGAGGCGAAATTCCCTGAGGGTTTCGACCCGGAGAAAGCAGGGATCACGCGCTTACTCGAATGAATAGAAGAATTCGGCTACGGTTGTTTCCCGCGTCCCTCGAGAACGGATTTACATCGACTTAATGACTTCGAGCGCAGCGGCGACGGCGTCGTCGAGGCGAGTCACGTCTTTGCCGCCGGCTTGCGCCAGGTCCGGCTTACCGCCGCCCCCCCCGCCGATAGCCTTGGCCGCCGGGCCGACGATTTTGCCCGCGTGGAAGCGGCCGGTCAGGTCGTCGGTCACCATCGCCAGCAGCAGGGCTTTGCCGCCGCCGTCGGCGGCCAGGAAAATCACGCCCGAGCCCAGCTTGTCGCGCAGGCCCACGGCGAACTGGCGCAGTTCGGCCGCGTCGGCGACGTGCGTGGTGGCGGCCAACACCTTGACGCCATCATGCTCGATGACTTCATCCAAAATATTCGCGCCCGCCTGGCCTGCGAGTTGGTTTTTGAGGCGCTCGATATCCTTGTGCGCGGCGCGCAGTTCGCCCAGCAGCTTTTCGGTGCGGTCGACCAGGTCGCCGGGCGTCGTTTTGAGCAGTTCCGCGGTCGTGCGCAGGCGTTCCTCGTTGGTTTGCAGGTGGGCCACGGCGCCGTCGCCGGTCACGGCTTCGATGCGTCGCACGCCGGCGGCGACCGAGCCCTCGTGGACGATCACGAAGGGGCCGATTTGGCCGGTGCGTTGCAAGTGGGTGCCGCCGCACAGTTCGCAGCTGGTATCCGCGCCGATGGAAATGACGCGCACTTCGGCGTCGTACTTTTCGCCGAACAGGGCCATGGCACCTTTTTTGACGGCTTCCTTATAGTCCTCTTGATCGACACTGATCGCTTCGTCTTCCATGACCAGTTCGTTGACCCGCCGCTCGACGGCCGCTAGTTCCTCGGGCGTCATGGCGGTGAAGTGCGTGAAGTCGAAGCGCAGGCGATCGGGCGCGACGAGCGAACCGGCCTGCTTGGCGTCGGGCCCCAGCACTTCCTGAAGCGCCTTGTGCAGCAGGTGGGTGGCGGTGTGGTTGCGCTGAATGCGCCGCCGCCGGTTCGGGTCGATGGCCATGGTCACGCGGTCGCCGACTTTGACGATACCCTTTTGCACTTTGACGTGATGGGACACGAGTGTTTCGCCAAGCTGGATCGCGTCGGTTACGTCCACGAGGGCGTCGCCGTGCAGCACGCGGCCGCGGTCGCCGACCTGCCCGCCCATCTCGGCGTAGAAGGGCGTGACGTCGACCACCAGTTCGCCTTTTTGCCCGGCGGTGAGCTGGTCAACGAGCGCGCCGTCGAGAATCAAACCGATGACCTCGGCGTCGGATTTCAGCGTCTCATACCCGACGAATTCCGTCGTGTAGCCCTTGGCGAGCAGTTCGCGGTGGCCGTCGGCCAATTCGGCGGCGCCGGAGCCGTCCCAAGCCGCGCGGCTTTGGGCGCGCTGCCGGGCCATGGCCTTTTCGAAGCTTTCCTGGTCGATGGCGACGTCGCGGTCGCGGCAGATGTCTTCGGTCAGATCCAAGGGGAAGCCGAAGGTGTCGTAGAGTTTGAAGGCGACTTCGCCGTCGAGCACGCCGGCGGCTTTGCCCAGTTCGGCGTTGAGCAGCTTGAGGCCGTTTTCCAGGGTGCGCAGGAAGCGCTCTTCCTCGTTCTTGACGATCTTGGCGATGAACGAGGCGCGGTCGCGCAGTTCGGGGTACTGGCCGCACATGGTTTCCACGACGGCGCCGCTGACTTGGAACAAGAAAGGTTCGCGCACGCCCAGCAGCACGCCGTGCCGCGCCGCCCGCCGCATGATGCGGCGCAAGACGTAGCCGCGCCCCTCGTTGCTGGGCAGCACGCCGTCGCCGATCAGGAAGGTCATGGCGCGCACGTGGTCGGCCACCACGCGCATGCTGACGGTCATGTCCGGATCGGCGCCGTAGGTGAGGCCGGAAAGGCGGCTGGTTTCGCGGTGAATCGCCGTGAACAGGTCGCTGTCGTAGTTCGTTTCCACGCCCTGCAACACGGCCGTGATGCGTTCGAGCCCGGCCCCGGTGTCGATCGACGGGCGGGGCAGGGGCGTCATCACGCCGGATTCGTCGCGGTTATATTGCATGAACACGAGGTTCCACAGTTCGAGGTAGCGGTCGCCATCCTCGAGGGTGCCGGCGAATTCGGGTCCTTGGTCGTAGAGGATTTCGCTGCACGGTCCGCAGGGACCGGTATCGCCCATGGACCAGAAGTTGTCAGCTTCGCCGAAGCGCACGACGTGTTCTTTGGGGACGCCGATTTCGTTGAGCCAGATGTCGGCGGCTTCGTCGTCGGTTTCAAAGACACTGGCGTACATTTTATCGGGATCCAGCTTGTACACCTGGGTCAAGAGTTCCCAGGCGAAGCGAATGGCGTCGTGCTTGAAATAATCGCCGAAGCTGAAATTGCCGAGCATCTCAAAGAAGGTGTGGTGACGCGCGGTCCGGCCGACGTTTTCGAAATCGTTGTGTTTGCCCGAGACGCGCAGGCACTTTTGGCTGGTGGTGGCGCGGCGGGTGCCGATGTCCTGCTCGCCCAGAAAGACGCTTTTGAACTGCACCATGCCGGCGTTGGCGAACAGCAGCGTGGGGTCCTTTTGCGGCACCAGGGGCGAACTGGGCAGCACCTTGTGCTGTTGCCGAGCGAAATAGTCCAAAAAGGCTTTGCGCACTTCGTTGCCGGTCATGATGATCTCCCCGCGAGTAAATTTCGCGCAACGCATATTCAGGGGGTGAAAAATTATCCCCCGACCGTATCACTGTCAACACCAGCGGACCGCGATGAGGTTGTCGCTGCGGCGTTCGCCCGGTAAACGCGACATAAAAAAGAAAAACCCCGCGGGCCGAAGCCCGCGGGGCCATAGGCCAAAAATTGGAATCAGCTTAGAAGGCAACCTGCGCTTGCAGTTTGACTTCGTCGTTGCTGATACCGTCCTGCTTGTCGTCGCCGGCTTTGTTGTTCACATCTTCCCACTCTTCGCCGTGGTAAGTGTAGTTGAGCGACAGCATCGCATGGTAACCCTTGATGTAGTAGTTGAGACCGGCAACGATGTCGGTGTAGGCGTCTTTGTAGCCCACCGCGTAGTCTTCGTCGTTCTCGGTGTCAGGATCAATGTAGTCGTAGCGAGCAACGATTTCCAACGGAACTTCGAACATCGGGCCGAAGTTGTAGCCGGCCATGAAGTAGTAACTCATGGTGGTCAGCGCGGTCAGATCCGGAGCATCGCCGTAGTCACGGTCGCCGGCATCTTCGAAGTTCAAAGCGGGATCATTCTCGTCCCAGTTGAAATTGCCGTACAGCACTTCGGCGACGAGAGTCAGGCCGAAGGGCGCGAGGTAGTCCACGCCGCCGTTGATGAACATCACGCTGGCGTTGTGTGCGATCAATTCGCCTTCATCGTTCTCGAATTCATCGACGGGAGTTCCGTACCACAGGTTGGCACGAATCTTCAGGCCGTCAACCGGCGGTTTGCCGATTACGCCGAAGTGAATGTCTTTGCCGGTGTTCTGGTCGAAATAGGTCACGTTACCCATCGGGGCCTGAGCACCATCCGGGAAACGAGCCGGGAAGAACTGGCGACCGTTGTAGACGCCCAGGTTGGCGTCGATGAACGGAGTCACCAGGCCGAAGTTCAAACCGGTTTGGCGAGTCCGCGGGAACGCCATGCGGTTCATCAGCGGCTGGTCAATGGTTTTGAACATGTGAACAGGCAGACTATTGAAGTAAGTCATCATGGGGCGCATGTGCCCAACATAAATCCCGGTGTAGGGGATGTAGTGGAAGCCCACGATGGCGTCCAAAAGCTGCACGCCCATGTTTTCAGCGTCGTTGCTTTTCGCATACAAATTCATCACGTAGGTGATCCGTTCGTCGACCACCCAGCCTCCGAATTTCAATACGAAGCAGTTAAGAGTGAAGCTGAAGTCGCTCGTGCGATCTTTCGCCTGATACGCGGCCGCATCGAGCACTTCGTCGCCCACATAGAAGGTCAGACCGGTTTTCACGGTCCCGCCCAGTGCCAGCGCGCCAAACTTCGTCTTCACTTCGTTTCCGGCAGCAAACACGGAGCTCGCAGCGAAGACCATCATCGCTACGATCATGATTGCGACTAGTTTCCTCATATCAAGTTCCTCCTCGTTTTGGATTACCTTTTTTGCCGAAAAGAATTCCCTACAGTACAGTGGTTAATCTACTCCCCGGGTCGAACAACTTTCCTCAAGACCGAGTCGCCCGATTCCGGAAAACATGGGGTCCAATCGAACCCCCTGCCCCAGTACTCCTTTCTCGTTTTCCACGTGCCACAGATACGTCCAAAACCCACACTTTCGGCGCGGGTCGCGTAAATAAAAATATTGGCCCTTGGAAAAAACTACGAAACGTATAACGCCCACGGTGGGCAAAGTCAAGCAAAAATGGACCATGTAATGCAATCCGGTTGCAAAAAGACGCCGCATTGCTTCAAAAAAAAGCGCTTATTTATCAACGTCTTATAATGTAAAAGATCAAAACCGGTCTTGGTTGACGTTTCTAAACCGCTGGATTCGTAGAATTTTTACCGCAATTCACAAATCCATGTCAAGGAAAAAAACATCACCGTGTTTCAACCGAGGTTTTAGAAAACCCAATTGAGGGGGGGGGGTTGTTTCCTTGCCTTTACTGAAAATTGCGGTATTATGAGTATGACCCCACCCCTGTAAAACGTTTTTGCGCGGAGGTTATGGCCATGCACCACAAGGACGCAGTCACAACCGAAAAAGCTCCAGGAGCTATCGGTCCGTATTCCCAAGGCATCAAATGCGGCAACATGGTGTTCACATCCGGTCAACTGCCCATCGATCCCGATTCCAAGAAAATCCCGGACGACGTCCAGGACCAGGCCCGCATAGCCTTGGGTAACGTGATGGGCGTTTTGCAGGCTGCCGGCGCCACCTTGTCCGACGTGGTCAAGGTGACGGTATTTCTTCTGAATATCGATGACTTCGCGGCTGTCAACGAAGTCTATAAAGAGCTGTTCGATGACGAGAGAGCATTGCCTTATCCCGCTCGAAGCGCCGTCCAAGTGGCCAAATTACCCGGACCGGCGGGCTGCAAATTGGAGATCGAGGCAATCGCCGCGCTCGGCGCTTGATCGCGTATCCGTTATCGTGGCAACCAAACGATACGGATTACGGCGTGCCCCGGCCCGGATAGGTTAATACGATGCGCGTTGGGGGCGTCCGGAATTACATCTGGCTTTTACTTGTTTTCCTGTGCGTTTTCTCCTTTTCCCTAAATCTGATCGTGATCGCCTACGACCACGTCGGCGACGTCTACGACACCATGCACCTGGAGCGAACCGGGCGTCTGCTTGCCCACGCCGTCCAAGGTGAAAATGACGCGTGGCCCGCCTTTCGCGGCGCCGTGGCCGGTTCGGCGTATCCACCACTGATCCATTATTTATCCTTGCCGGTGCGCCTGGTCGTCGGCGATCACCCGCGGGCCGGTGCGGTGACCGTCGCGGCGTGGTCCCTGTTGACGATCCTGGCCACGTTCGGCATCGGGCACCTTCTGGCAGGAGACCGCGCCGGTCTTTTAGCAGCGTTTTTCATAACTTTCGCGCCCGGGTTCTATCGCTTTGCCCGGTTGGAGACGACCGACGCTCCCTTGGCGGCCATGGTCGCACTCACGATGTTTTTCTTGCTACGCAGCGACGGACTCGGTCGGCGGGCCGGCGCCATGCAATTTGGTGCGGTGGCAGCGTTGGGAATGCTGACGAAGCAATCCTTCATGCTTTATCTAATACTTCCGAGTAGTTACCTCATTGTACAGTACCTTTGGGCGGCCAAACCGGAAAAGCGCAAAGTTCGTCTGCGGAACGCCGCGTGGTCCAGCGGGATCTTCTTGGCCATCGTTTTTATGTTGTATTTACCGGGACTTGAGTCGTGGATCACAACTCGTCAGGTCGTGCGGGCATTTTATCTCGCCGTGGACCAAATCGGCTTCGTCGACAACCTCAAATTATTGATTTCGACCGGGTTAGGGCCATTTTTGACCGTCTTAACCATTCTGGGATTCATCTTGGTATCCAAGGCCGAATGGGCCAATCGGGCCCTGTTTTTATGGTTTGTGCCGCCGATTTTGCTGCTGCACGCGGTATTTGGGATGCAAAGCACCCGTTATCTGCTGCCGTTACTACCCGCCGGGGCCATATTGGGGGCCCTGGGAGTGGAAAAGTGGCTAATCGAAACCGGTCGCAAGCGGGCGGTGGCCGGGGTTTTGGTGGTGTTTTTCGTCCTCGGCGGCGCGGCTGCGTACGACAATCTTCGCGCGGAGCAAACGCCGTTTTCCTTCCGCGATTTCGAAAAGCGCCAGCACATCGAGGGATTGCCGCGCCCGGAGCGATTGGGGTGGAGCGTTCAGCCGATCGCCAGCAAGATGGCGGCCGGGGCGGCGAACAAAAAGTTTGTCATGTTGCTTGATTCGCCCTACACCTCGCTTTTGCAGGGTGAGCTTTGGTTGGCGGATCCGCGGTTGGATATCGACAATTTGTTCGAGCGGGCCGCGGCGGGGCGAACGCCGCCGGAATTTGAGCCCGACGGCTCGTTGGTGGAGTACTTGCGCGCCGCGGACGTCATTTTGGTCAAATCGGGATTCAACACCGACACGCGCAACTTCAATTGGGCGCAGGACGTCAACCGAAAATTCGCTCAGCGCGTGTTCAAAGCGTTTTTTGAAGTGAAGGGCGAGTTCGAATTGGTGGATCACTTTCCGTACCCGGAAAGTACGTCGCCCGTCCTGTTGTATCGAAAGAAACAGCGGACGTCGCGGGTTATTCCCAGCTTTCCGGGTCCAACACCCCCCGCGCCACATAGCGGACCGGCCCCTGAAACGTCAGGTTCGTGATTTTGTCGTTTTCCTGAGTGTAGTCGACGCACAGCACGTCGCCGCTGCGGGTTCGTATCATTACCGGCGGCCTGACGCGGCCCACCAGCCCCATCGTAATGGCCGCCGCCGCGCACCCGGTGCCGCAAGCCAAGGTTTCGGCTTCCACGCCGCGCTCGTAGGTACGGATAGACAGGGAGTCCGGGCCGGTCACCTGCACGAAGTTGACGTTGGTGCCGCGCGGGGCGAACTCTTCGTGCTCGCGAATCTGGCGTCCGAGACGCAGGACGTCGGCCGCTTCAACATCCCGGACCAACCACACGGCATGCGGCACACCGGTGTCGATGTAGGAAAGGCGGATTTCGCCGGCCGGCACGGAGACCATCACTTTCGGTCGATAATCTTGGGGTTCAGTCAAGCCGACCCGAATGTCTTTACCGTCGAGAATCCAGCCGCGAACCTTGCCGACCAGCGTGCGAAAAGCCATTTCTTTGGACGCCGCTAAGCCGTGGTCATAGGCGAAGCGCACCGCGCAGCGTCCGCCATTGCCGCACATTTCGGCTTCGGAGCCGTCGCTGTTGAAAAAACGCCAGGTGAAATCGAATTCCGGGTCGGGATCATCGTGCAGCAAAATCAAACCATCGGCGCCGATGCCTAAGCCGCGGCGGCACACTTGCGCCGCCCAGGCGGCGGCTTGATTCGCGTCGATCACGCCCCGGCGATTGTCGATGAGGACAAAATCGTTGCCGCTGCCGGTCATTTTTACGAAGTCGATTTTCTGATTCGTCATTCTTGCCCCCCATCGTCGTTCGCGTCGGCCGTATCGGGATCGGGCGGCGCCGGCGTGGCATTCGGGGTCTGGTCTTGGTCGGGAGGATCCGGCGTGGTCTCGTCGGTCAGCACTTCCTCAATACCTAATGCGGCGGGCGGATCGCCGGATATCGTATCGGCCCGCCACTCGGGCGGCAGTTCGCCTTCCTTGTATGGCGCGGTGTCGCGGGGGACCAGGTCGCCCTTTTTGCCGCAACCGACGCTCAGGCACGCGACCGACACCGCGATGATCAGCAAGAGGGCCATGGTTTTGGATCGAGTCACTGCGACCGTCCTAGTTAAAGCCGAAGCCGTTGGAACATTCTTCATCGTTCGTCCAGCACACAAAAAGAAGCCCTTGGACCGGCACGTCGGTCGGTACGGTCACCTGCAGTCGGGAATCGGTGGCGACATCGACAATCGCCGCCGCGGCGCCGTCGCCTGGGGCTCCAAACCATACCGTGAACGCGTCACCCACCGTAAATCCTTGCCCGAAGAGGGAGATTTGTTGACCGGCGGCCAAGTCGGTATGAGGCACGGCGGCGGAGATCCAGGGACGCGACGAATCGGTGGGATCGATCAACACGAGGTTGGTGACGGTCTGCTGCCCGGCCTCCACCAAGTCGACTTCGGCGAAGGCATAGGCGTCGGCCGCGGGCTGAAGCCGCAAAGTCAGGGTCGTCAGGCGCGACTCCACTTCGTACAGGCCGAGGTCATTCGTCGCGATTTCCGGGTCGAAAGCCATTTCGTCGTAGTCGGAAAGTAAGCTGCCGTCGGGATAGGTGACACGTCCACCCACCGCCGCCCACGCCGCCAGGTTGATTTCGAGGTCAACGGTTTCTTTTGGATCGATACGTACCTGGCGTTGGCCCCGATACAAGCTGAAGCTCCCGGCGTCGCGGCACATCACGGTGAACAGGCGAATGCCCGGCGAGACTTTGACTTCGAAGAAAACATCTTCGAGTTCGCCGAAATCGTTCAGCGAGAGAATCTTGACAATCGTGTGCATATCGTCGCCGGTCACCGTCAATTCGATTTGCGTCACGCTGGGCGGCAAATCGGCTTTGGCGCCCATGTAAGCCTTGACGACCGACGTGGTCTCGGCGGTGTCGGCATCCCCGCCTTGGCAGCCGCCGATCAAGCAAGCCGCCAGCAGGACCAACACGACAATGGCTCCCGGCCGCCACTTAGTCATCGTCATCCTCTTTGTCTTTCGCGTCCGGGAAGATGAGACGAATACGCGCCGTGGCGTCCTCGGACGTGCTGCCAAACCCGCGCGGCGAGGGGAAAACGTCGGCATTGTCGGGACGCGGCAAATCTTCCTGGCGCAGCCGCTGTTGCAGACCGGGCGCGCGAAAGGCGTCGAAATCCGCGCCGCCTTCGCCCTCGTGGGCGCTGACCAGGCCTTCGACTACCGGTGCGGCCCCATCGGCGCCGCCGCGGCCGCGTCGCTCGACGAGGTATTCGGGAGCGCCGGGCCGGTTATCCCAGATGTAGCGGTTGTCGATTTCGGTGTCGGCCAATAGTTGCCCGGCGTTGAACGAATCGACATAGATGGGTTCGCTGAACGTCTTGCGCGGCTCCGCTTTCACCATCGTGGCGACGGGAAGGTCGACGGGGGGCACGCCGCTGGGAAGCGGGCGCGTGGCGCGCACGTCTCCGGCCAGATTGTAGACAATGGTTTTGCCGGTTTCCCGGTCCAGACGCGCGAAGAAATACGCGTTGGTTGAGCTCACGACAAGATTCGGGCCTTCCAAGCGCACGGCGTTGCTGTAATTGGGCCGAACGCGCACCAGGGCGCGCACCGCGCCGCTTTTCAGGTACAGGAAACTGACGCGGGCTCGGTTCTTTAGATTGTGAATCGTATGCTTGATGCGCAGGTAGCTGTTGGGCGCGAGGAAAACGACTAACTGCCCGGCCAGCAAGATCTTGACGTGGCCGTCTTGGCCTGTGACGAGCCAGTCGCCCTCGAACACCTCGAAGCCGACGTCGACGGGAATCGGCTCGTCCAAACCGGGCCGTTCAATCAACGCGGCGCCGGTGGTAGCAATGATCTTGCCACGCGCTTCGGAGGCCTGCGCTGCGGCAAGCGCCGGCAGCAGGCAAAGCAAAGCAATAAGAAAAACGATGCGGCGCATTTTACCCTTCCCGTCGGTTGAGCCACAAAGATATGTTAGCGAGTCAGGCCAGAACTGCAAGAGAAGCGCTACGGGTTGCCTTGAACGTCGCTAACGGGCGTACTAATCTGCATGTTCTTAAGTTGCCGGGAACGACTCGCTGAAAGGTCCCTCTCATGAAACTCAGGAAACTCCTTTTCATTTGTTTGTTGATGGCCGTCATGGCGGCGTCGGTCTTCTCTCTGGTCGCCTGCGGCGACGATGACGATGACGACGACAACGACGACGACACCACGATACCGGGTGACGACGATGACGACAACGACGACGACAACAACGACGATGACGACAACAATGATGATGACGACGATAACAACGACGACACCACGCCCCCGCCGCCAACCAGCGAGGGGTACGCTTATGTCCCGGCCGGCTCGTTCAACATGGGCAGCCCCGAAACCGAAATCGGCCACCGCTTCAACGAAACCCAACACACGGTAGCACTCACCCGCCACTTCGAGGTGAAACAAACCGAGGTTACGCAGGGGGAATTCGAAGAACTCATGGGCTACAACCCGGCCTACTTCAATTTCCTCGGAGACCACGCGAACCAACCGGTGGAACAGGTTTCGTGGTTCGACACCCTGGCCTACGCCAACCGGCTTTCGACCGGCGCGGGCTACGCCGCGTGCTACACGCTAAGCGACCTGCTGTGCGCCGATGAAACAACCGGCGATACCGACACCTATTGCCGCGACAACGGCGGCATCGCCGCTGCCGAAGTGAGCCTCAACGCGGCGACGGTCTACGAGTGCGAAGGATTCCGCCTACCCACCGAAGCCGAGTGGGAGCATGCGGTTCGGGCGGGCACGACGACCGCCGTATACACCGGCGATATCGAAACCCCCTCCTGCCTCCCGCGCGACCCGAATCTGGCGCCGATCGCCTGGTACTGCGCCAACTCCGGACGCAAAACGCACGACGTGGCCCAGAAGCACCCAAACACCTGGGATCTGTACGACATGCTCGGCAACGTCAAGGAATGGGTGTGGGATTGGTACGCGCACGACATCACGGCGCAGACTTCCGACCCGCTCGGCGGCGCCGAGGGTAACTTCCGCGGTGTGCGCGGCGGGGCGGCGCGCTTCCACGGCGCGGCCAACACGCGCGCGGCGTTCCGCACGGGACACGCCCCCGATCAACGATTGTTCACGTTGGGATTCCGCACCGTCCGCACGCTGCCGGCGCAGGCAGCCAAACTGCTTGAAGCCCCCGCACCCCCGCCGATCCAAGTGACGGAGTCGATCCGGAGCCCGCGGGACTGGCCGGACTCGCTGCCCTTTACCTTCACGCGGCCCCAGATCGGCGACCCGGTGACTGCGCAGGAGGTTACGGAGTTTACGCAGGCGATCACGCAGTATTGGATCGACACGCACTTCTTCCCCCGGTATCAGTGGCTCAGCCATGGGATGGACGCGGACAATCCGCAGGGATGGCCGGAGTTCCGGCTCTTTTACCAGGATAGCTCGGCCGTGAAGGACGGCGACGTGCTTGAGCTTCCGGTCGGCGGCAACAGCGACAACCTGATGATT
This sequence comes from Candidatus Lernaella stagnicola, assembly GCA_030765525.1. Taxonomy (NCBI): domain Bacteria; phylum Candidatus Lernaellota; class Candidatus Lernaellaia; order Candidatus Lernaellales; family Candidatus Lernaellaceae; genus Candidatus Lernaella; species Candidatus Lernaella stagnicola. The sequence goes on along the minus strand of JAVCCK010000046.1, from coordinate 58,587 downwards.
CGCACCGGCAAGATTTTCAACGCCGCGGCGGCATTGTATCTGGCCAGCGGCGACGCCACGGCCGCGTATTTGGTGGAAAAATACAGCCTCGGGCTCATAGCCTTGATGCAAGGTTTCCTATGGAGCGAGGACGACCCGGAACTCTGGATCATGCCGCGCACGATCTTCCCGCAAAACTACACACAAATCGAAGACGGGCGGGAACTGTTCGTCAATTACGACCCGATCAAGGACGAACTGCAATACGACTGGAACGGGTGGACGATTCCCAACGACGGCAACCCCTATTACGGCGACATCTGGGTGCGGACGCACCGCAGCAAGGATGACGTACCGCATTTCTACCGGATGATTCCGCATCTGTATCGTTTGGTTGACGACGCGCCCGACGCGACCGTGCGTGAGGCCGCCGCGGAAGCGTTATACTACATGGAGAAGTGGACGCAGGATATCGTCAACGCCGGCTACTTCATCCGCACGAAGGACGAAAGCGGTGACACGTACATTCCGATGAGCGCCGAGTACGAGTTTCTCGTCAACGACCTGGCCAGTTTCGTCATCTTCGATCCGGTGGTGCCCGACGCCGAATGCGACGCCGAGATCAGCACCGCCTTTATTGCCTATCGTGAGCCGCTGGCCAACGACTGCGGCGGCGGCCAAAGTTTGATCTACGATTACATCGCCTCGGCGCAGCACTACTTCAACGACCGCAACATCATCCGCATCTTTCACATCGACGCGGTGCTGTTGGCGATCATGCACGGCTACAACGATGAGGCGTTGGAACTACTAGAAGGCTTGGCCGAACGCACCGACTACATTTTCGACAACAGCAAGCAGGATGAGCACCGCGACTACGACGCCGACACGGCCTCGTATATGCTCGTCTGCGCCACCAGCGGGTTGCCGCTTACCAACCGGGAAGTGCGGCACATTCACCAGGAATACGAGTTGGCCATGGAGTGGTATCTGGCATGGCCGAATTGGGACCCGTGGGACGACTCGGTACCCGACGGCGATGTGCAGATTCGTCCGCCCAGCAACATGACGGAGGAGAAATCCGTGGTGCGCGACACGGAAATGGCGTACTTCATCGAGTACTGTCAGGCGCCCTTCCGTAACCCCGAGACGATCGATCCGGTGGATTGCGACATCATCCTCGACCCGAGCCAATGGGGGACGTCGCGCTAGGCGGTGAAAAGAAAAAGGCAGGGGCGAACCCCTGCCGGTGTCGATCGGTTTCGTGGAATCAGCCGCGGTCCCAACCGCCGGCCGCGCGGGCTTGTTCGACCGCCATGTTCGCCTGGTTTTTGAGCGCCACGTGATCGGTTTTGGCCATTCGGTTAATTTCCATACCCGAATTGACGAGAATTTACGTTTTCGGCGTCGTTTTGGCCCTATGAAGGCGATACGGACGTTTTCTTGAGTTAAATCTGAACTTGGCGATTGTGTTTCACGGTCAGCGCCAATAGATTATGCTCAAATAATGGGAATATTGAGGAGTACAAAGTCATGAAAACGAGAATCTTATTTTTGGTCGTCTTGGTATTCGCGTTCGCGCTGACGGCATGCGATTCCACGGAACCGAGGGCAACCGACGATGCGGACGGGCTGAACCAGAGCGTCAACCCTATATACAACGGGTTTCCGCCCGACGCTCCGGAACACGATGCGGTTGTCAGCTTACACAAGTTCGACCCCAAAAAATCAGTGGTCTACGTGGGCCCCTTCTGCTCGGGCACGTTGATTGCGTCGGATGTGGTTCTGACGGCGGCGCACTGCCTGGACATCGCGACGGGTCCCAAATCGAAGTTCAAAACGATGGCGGCGAAAAATCTGCTGATCTACGTCGGCGATGAGCCGGCGGTCGACATTCTGGATCACTTGTATGTCGTCACCGAAACGGTGATCTACCCGGGCTACGATCGCGTGGCGTTGCGTAACGATCTGGCCCTGATCAAACTGGCGACGGCGATCAGCGAACCGGTCGCACCGGTCCCGCATTTGCCCGCGGCGCTCGAATTCACCCCGGCCGACATCGGCGCGTTGATCAACATTGCCGGCTTCGGCGAGACCGAAACCGGCTCCAGTGGCGTGAAAATGCAGATCGATGTGCCCCTGGCCAGCCTGGGATGCAACGTGACCGGTTGCCCCGACGCCGGCGACGCAGCGACCCAGATCGCCTATCAGCAGATCATCGGCGGCCCGTGCTTCGGCGACAGCGGCGGACCGGCGTTCGCCTATCGCGCCGGTGAGCCTTACGTTGGCGGCATCACTTCCTACGGTGATTCTTACTGCACCTATTACGGCGTGAGTACGCGCGTAGACGCGTTCCAAGGCTGGATCGACCCATTCGTCTCCGGCCCGACGCCGCCCGATTGCTCTGCCGACGATTGGTGTAATCCCGAGTGCGAGACGGGCGCCGATCCCGACTGCGTCACGCCCCCGCCCGGCGATTGCGGCAACGGCGTGTGCGACGAGGGCGAAAGCTGCGACGGGCGGTACGATACGTTGTCATGCCCGGCCGACTGCCCCGGATTGTCCACGGGCAAACCTAAGGGTCGCTATTGCTATGTGGGCGACACCTGCGAAGGTCGCGGCTGTCCCTGATAGTCGACTGCCGCGGTAGCCGAGGACGATGACGGAGGAGAAATCCGTAGTGCGCGACACGGAAATGGCGTACTTCATCGAGTACTGTCAGGCGCCCTTCCGTAACCCCGAAACGATCGACCCGGTGGATTGCGACATCATCCTCGATCCGAGCCAATGGGGGACGCCGCGCTAAGCGGTGAAAAGAAAAAGGCAGGGGCGAACCCCTGCCGGTGTCGATCGGTTTCGTGGAATCAGCCGCGGTCCCAGCCGCCCGCCGCGCGGGCTTGTTCGACCGCCGTGTTCGCTTGGCTTTTGAGTTCGACGTAGTCGGTTTTGGCGACACGGTTAAGCGGCATCTGGCCGGGTTCGAGGATCAGGTACAGCGACGGCCGCATGTAACCGGCGACTTCCTTCGCGTGCGCCACCAATTCCTCGACGGTCAATTCGACGCCGGGTTTTTTCTCGACGAACAGCACTACGCCCTCGGTAAACAAGTCGTGCTGCGCGCCCACGGCGGCGGTCGAAGCCACTTTCTCTTCCAGTGCGGCGAAGTGTTCTTCGATTTGCGCCGGGTGCACCTGGTAACCCTTGGGCTTGATGACCAACTTGGCGCGACCCGAGAAATGCAGGCCCGTCTCGTCTTTGAACCCCAGGTCACCGGTGTAGCAGACGCCCTCGGTGGAGACCGTGGCGCGATACGCCTCTTCGTTGTTGACGTAAGCGATAAAGACCTGCGGGCCGGAGAAGCAGATTTCGCCCGCTTCGCCGTCGGGCAGCTCGTCGCCGGCGGTGCCGTCTTCCTTGATCGGTTCGCGGATCGTTAGCGGCGTGACGGGCATATCGAACCCGACGCTGGCCAGGATATCGTCAACCGTGCCGTCCAGCGGCGAGTACGTGACGAAGCCACCCATTTCCGTCAGGCCCAGGCCGGTGCCGAATTTGGGCGCCATCGCCGAAAGCTGTTCCAGGAACTGCCGCGTGACCTGCTGGCCGCCGTAGAGGGCGAAGCGCAGCGAAGAGAGATCGAAATCCTTGTAGTTCGGCAGCTTCCACTCCATGGCGAACAGGGCCGGAATCTGGCCGAAGGAATCGATGTTGTAAGTCTGAATGGCGGTAAGCGTTTTGGCCGGGTCGAAGATGTAAAGCAGCACCGCCGTGCCGCCCCAGAAGAAGGGCGTCATGAGCTGTTCGGCCTGTCCGCCCACGTGCGACGGGGGCAGGTTCACCAACATTTTCGAGTTGTCGAGAATGCCGAACGCGCCGCCGAGCCCCATGTTCTGGCTCGTGATGTTGCGGTGCGACAGCAGCGCCGGTTTCGGGAAGCCCGTCGAGCCGGTGGTGTAAATGACCTGGCAGCCGTCGGTTTCTTTAATGGAGGCGGCGGCTTCGCGGTAAAGCTGGAAGATCTCCGACGCGCCGGGATCGGCCATGATGGCGGTCGCTTCCTGCCGGGCTTCTTCGGCCATTGTCACGGCGGAGTAGGCGTAGTCGACGGTTTCGTCCGGCGGCGTGAATTGGATGAAAATCTCGACGAAGTCGCAGTTGTCCTTGATGGCTTGACCCAGCGGCGTGAAGTCGGCAAACGCTGTCTTGCCCAGGAAGGCGAAGCCCTTGGCCTGAATCAGGCCGAGCGAGCGGATGACTTCCGGCGCTTTCAGACGCAGGTCGAGCGGGGCGTGGATGACGCCGATTTTGAAGCAGGCGTATTCGAGAAACACGTGCTCGGTTAAGAAGGGTAGCGAGGTGGCCAGGAAGTCGCCCTTGCGGAAACCGAGCTTGAGCAACTTGAAAGCCAGCGCGGTGCTGATCTGGTCGAACTGCTGGTAGGTGTATTCGATGTCTTTTTCCGCATCGATGATCGCCACCTTGTTGGGTATTTCCTTGGCCCACTTCGCGACGCAGCCGTGCAGCAGGTGCCGGTCGGCGTAATCTTCCTCGTAATGAGCCAGCGTGTATTGCGGTACGCCTTTGCGATGTGTCAGTTCGGTCATGACGTCATTCCTCCCGTATTGCGAACCCGTATTGCTTTGGATGATCCCCGCGATTTTAGAACCCTAACTATAACGAAACACGTCGTTTCGCGGCAAGGGGGATTGCAGGCCGCGGCGAAGATTGCCTGCCGGTAAACGATCTGCGTCTTTTGGGGAATGCGTCCAGTTGCGAGGGCTTAGCCAAACCGGAGAAGCTTTTCACCAGCGTGGTCGCCTCGGTAGGGAATCGGAAAAGGTAGAAAAAAGGGACGGTCGAGCGACCGCCCCTTATTTGGATTCAGCTTAGAATATCGGACCGATGTAATCGGTCTGGAAACGGTTGTAGTACACGGCTTTCTCTGTGCGGTGCCCGACATGTGCGCGGCCCGCGGCGTCTATGGCGATGGCGGGGTAATACCCTGCCTGCCCGCCTTTAGTGATCGGCGCCGCGCCCCAACTGCCGCCCACGTCATCGGCGTAGTAGAGGTCGTAGGTTGAATTGTAGAAGTACGCGATGTGCAGGTTACCACCGCCGTCGATGGTGATGTCGGAGTAGTTACCCGCGAAGCCGGGCGCGTGGATGTCCAAAATCACCCAACTGCCGCTTGCGTTGGTGATGTACTGCAAATCGTCGTCATTATTTTCATAATAGGAGATGTGTACCTTGTTGGCCGCATCGGTCACGATGGCCGGGGTATCGCACCTGCCGGTCGCATCGATTACTTCCGAGGTCCAACTACCGCTTGCGTTGGTCACATATACCAACTGGTCGGTCTCGTCGACTACGGCCAAGTGCAGCTTGTCGTTGTCGTCAACGGCCATGCTCGTGTATTGCGGCGCGTCGACCGATACGGGCACTTCGATCACGGTCCACGAACCGTAACCACCCGAGGCCAAGTGCAATTTATCGTCGCCAAGGCCGTCGTCGCCGACAAACGCGATATGAAGGTCGTCGAGCGAATCCTGCACGATCGCTACCTGAATGGCAGACACCGTGCCGTCCACGACGGCCTCATCCAGCCAAGCGCCGGATTCGTTGGTCACGTAGGCTAGGCGGTGCACGGACGAAGAAATACCCACGATGTGAGCCGCATCGCTTCCATCGAGTAGAAAGTCGCCGTCGAACCCTGGGACGTCCAGATCTTCAACGTCGAAACCTCCGAGAACCGGACTGGCGTAATGCAAATATCCACCCCGATACTCGCGAAACGCCATGTGCGGCTGACCGAGCGAGTCGAGTTTCAGATGAAGCTCGTAGCCCGCGTCGCCCTCGTCCAAGATATCCTCGATGGTCCAGGTTGTTACGTCCGCGTCGGGGAGGGCCAGTTTCAGGTAATTAGCGCGGCTGTAGACGAAATGCGGCACATCGGTCGCATTCAAGGCCACGGAACTGTATTTCCCGGCCGCGAACGCGTTGTCCACAGTCTCGAGCAGCCAACTGCCCGACAAATTGTGCAGATACGCCAACGTGCTGCTGCCCACGCAGCTCACGTGTAACTTCTCGTTGCTATCAAGCGCAATGGTCACGTATTCGCTATAGCTTTGGGAATCATCCATCGTCGTTACGGCGAAGGCCCCGCCGCTGTTTTCAGCGTAATCGAGCGAGTTGTCACTGTCGTTTAGCAGGGCGACGTGCAAGTTACCGCTGCTGTCGATGATCATATCGTGCCGGTTCGCATGGTTCGGCGCGGCCGCGATCGTCGAACTCAACCAGCTCCCCGAGGCATTGGTCGCCAATTGGAGCGAGTCGTCGGTCGTTTTGGCATAACTAATGTACGCGTACCCGTCGCCGTCGACCGCGATGGCGTTGTAGCGTCCCACGCTGTCGGTAGAGACGGCAGTTTCGCTCAGCCACGTGCCGGTTTCGTTCGTCGCGTACATCAGATCCGACCCGCTTAGCTGGTAGTAGCTGATGTGCACGAAGCCGTCGCCGTCGACCGCGATATCGTTGTCGTAGCTGACGCGGGTAACCGAATCGACGGTCTCCACGACCCACGACCCGGTCTTGTCGGTCGCGTAGCCTAGGTCTTCGCCTTCCATCTGCTTGTAGGAGATGTGCAAGTAGCCGCTGGAATCGATCGCCAGCGCCGGTTCGCCCGCGTCGCTCGCGACCCAATCGAACACAGAGCCCTTGGCCGGCGTCCACTCCAGAACATAGAGCTCGCGGCCGACACACAACGCGCTGTAGAGCGTGCCGTCGTAGAACAGCGTGCTCGTTCCACTGTGGCCCGGAATTCCGCCGGCGACCCAGCGTTCGAGCGGTTCGCCGGAAGTGTCGTCATCGTTGTCATCGTCATCATCGTCGTCGTTATCATCGTCGTCGTTATCATCGTCGTCGTTATCATCATCGTCGTCATCGTCATCATCGTCGTCATCGTCATCATCATCGTCATCATCATCGTCGTCATCATCATCGTCGTCATCATCATCGTCGTCATCATCGTCGTCGTCGTCGTCATCATCGTCGTCGTCGTCGTCATCATCGTCATCGTCATCGTCATCATCGTCGTCGTCATCATCGTCATCGTCGTCGTCATCGTCGTCACCGCTGTCATCGTCGGTGGCGTCATTATTGTCATCATCGTCGTCGTCGCCGCAGGAACACGCGGCTGTCATGCTCAAGAGTAGAAAGCAAAGAAGTAACAATACCCAAGGACGCAACAAGGTTGCTCGCATAGTCCTCTCCTCTCCGTTTTATTAACGAATGTCACTCAGAAATCATGTTCTGAGAAGTCGCAACATTTTTTCGCGGACTATTTCGTGCATCCCCCCGGCGTCGGATTCGATGGCGTACCGGGCGCGTGATAGATGATGTTTGTGTACACGATTGCGTCGGCGAAAGTGCGGGGAACCGTCACATCCTGCACCTGGCTGTCGGTCGTCGCCGTGTATTGATAGGGTCCCGGGGTCGAGACGTTGAAGGTCATGTAGTACCCGTTGTCGGGGTGCGTGCTGGTCCGAGCGCCGGTGGGAATGCCCAAGGCGTCGACATAATACAGGTCGGCACCGGCGTCGTTGGTCACTTCGGCGCAACCGACATCTTCCAAGGTGACGCCGGCAAGCCATTGCACCACACCAGCCACGATGCATTTGCTGCTGTCGAGGGTCAGGCTCAGCAGCGCGGCGATACCGTTACGGTCCGTCAGGCTCACCAGCGGGAAGAACAATTCGATGGCGGTTTCGTTGTTGAATGCGTAGGTTTCAACGTAGTTGGCCAGGGTGAATTTGATGGCGAAGATGCCTTTTTCGCGGCTCGTGTTGAACGCGCAATTTCCGGTAGCGTCCGACGTGGTGGTGATGGCCGGGTCGAAGGACTCGCCGGTGGCGCTTTTCACCAATTCACACGTGACGTCTTCCAAAGCGGCAAAAGTCGTGAAATCATAAATCATGACCGAAATTTCATCCGTCGGCGGAGTTTCGTCGTCGTTATCATCGTCGTTGTCGTCGTCGTCATCATCATCATCGTCGTCATCGTCATCGCCGCCGGTGTCGTCATCGGCGCCGGTATCGTCGTCGCCGGTGTCATCGTCGGTGGCGTCGTCGTCGGTGGCATCGTCGTCGGTAGCGTCATCATCGGAGGCGTCATTGTCGTCGTCATCGTCGCCGCTACTACAATTGGCCATCAAAAGGCCGGTCGCCAAAACCAGTATCGCCAACATCGCGATAAATCCATACTTGCGAACCATCTTTATGCTCCTTTGGTTAAATCAGCACCGTAATGCCTTATAATTTCGCCTAGAGTACACCTTTTGCGAAATCGTGAAAGCTCCTATAGATCAACCGCAGCAGCTACCATCGCTGTTGTCATCGTCATCATCGTCATCATCATCATCATCGTTGTCATCATCATCGTTGTCATCATCATCATCGTCGTCGTCATCATCGTCATCGTTGTCATCATCGTCGTCGTCATCATCGTCGATGGGTGTGGTGTCGTCGTCGTCATCATCGGTACCCTGCGGGTCGCAGGTGTCGGTGTCCTCGTTGCAGATTTCGTCCTCCCCGCACGGGTTGCCTGACTGCAAGCACTGGTCGTCATTTTCGTTGCATGACTCGACGCCGGTACAAAAAGCGCCGTCGTCGGGGCAAGGGGCGGTCCCGCCTTGGCAGTCATTGGTCGTGTCGCAGAATTCCGCGCCATCGCAGAAGTCGCCGTTGTCGCAAACCGTGTCGTCGGGCACGATAATGCAATCGCGAGTCAGGTGGCAGAAATCGTCGGTGCAGCCGACGCCGTCGTCGCAGTTGGCGTCGTTAGGAACGTTGCGGCAATCGGTCTGGGCGTCGCAGGTGTCATCGGTGCAGGCAACGCTGTCGTCGCAGTTGGCGTCGTCGGGGGTTCCGGCGCAGGCGCCGTCGGTGCAGGTGTCGCCGTCGGTGCAGGCGACGCCGTCGTCACAGGATTCGCCGTTGTTGTATTCCCAGTCTTGGCCGCCGCAAATCAGGCAAGGCGTATCGGGGTGCGGTTCGCCGGTGACGTAACAATCTTCGCTTGCGGAGCATTGCGGACACTGGCCGTAAAACGCGTACGCGCGCCCCTCGAATGTCAGATCGAGTGTGTAAAACGGTGAGCCCACGATGATGTCACTCTTGTTGTCGCCGTTGACGTCGCCGGCAGTTGCGACGGACACTCCGAACAGGTCGGTTGAACGAACCGAGCGCTCCATCCATGATGGCGTCTCAGCCAGACCGACCGGCGAACCTTGGAAAAGGTAGGCAAAACTGATCGACGAAGGGAAGGGACCGGTTCCCACCACGACGTCGTCATACCCGTCCCCGTCTACATCTCCGGCAGTGGACACGCTTATGCCGTAATGCTCGTCTCGGAAGTCCGATTCAGTGACCCAGGCCACGGTCGTTGAAAGGCCGGAGGATGAGCCATGGTACACGTAGACGCAGCCCTCTTCGTCTTGGCCGTTGGTGAAACCCTCCGCCCCGATGATGACGTCTTGGTAACCGTCATTGTTGACGTCTCCCGCCCCGGACACGCAATTGCCGAAATGTGCCGAGTCGTCGCCGGATTCCTGGAACCAGTCAGGGACCGCGGACGGACCCGCCGCCGAACCGTAGAACCCGTAGACCGCGCCCGTGTCGTTCGTTCCGTAATAGGGCGCACCGACGAATACGTCGTCGTAGCCGTCGGTGTTTATGTCGCCGGCTCCAGCAACACTGGAGCCGAAATAGCAGCCACAGACACCCGATTGCGCCATCCAATCCGCCGTGGCTGAGAGCCCCGCGGCCGAGCCGAAATAGACGTAAGCGGCGCCCTCATTGACCTCGGTGTCATCGTACTCATAGGCACCGACGATGACGTCATCGTAACCGTCGCCGTTGACATCGCCGGCGGCCGAGACGCTGGCGCCGTAATGGGAAGCCTCGGTGTCGGATTCAACGAACCAGGAGGGGGTCGCCGACAGCCCGGAGGCCGAACCGTGAAAAACGTATGCCGCACCTTCATCGGTTTGCCCGTTCGTGTAGCGTTCGGCTCCCACAATGACGTCGTCGTAGCCGTCGCCGTTCACGTCGCCGGCGGACGAGACGCTGATGCCCAACATCGCGGATTCCACGTCGGACTCGAACATCCAGTTAGCCGCCACCGACAACCCCGACGCGGACCCATGAAAAACGTATGCGGCGCCTTCGCTAGCTTGGCCGTTCGAATACATCGCCGCCCCTATAATGACGTCGTCGAATCCGTCGTTGTTCACGTCGCCGGCGGACGAGACGCTATACCCAAAAGCAGCCATTTCAAGGCCGGATTCGGCAATCCAGTTGGGAACGGAAGGAAGACTCGGGTCGGCACCCGGTGGGTAGTCGACGGTGGAGTGGAGTGCGTCTTGGCCCTGGGCCGCGAACCCGACATCATAGGAAAGAAAAAATGGGATCGCAGCGGTCAGGACAATTAACATAACATGGAAAGGTTGCTTGAAAAGTCGGCGTGCTTGCATTTCTCTCCTCCAAAAAATCAATCGAACGCGATGTTGCTCGAAACATTCCAGACTGATGATTTAGTGGGCGTCTTCCCGGCACTAAAATCAAAGAAGTAGTTGTTTCTAATCATACACCGTTTGAGAAATTGTGACACATCCGGTTTCCGCGGCGATATTCTCGGCTCTTCGAAGAGCTTCACGCCGTGGTAGTGAGAGATCTTGTTGCGCAGACCTTCCATCTCGATGAGGCACAGCGCCCGCCCCCTTCGGGACCGGTCCGCGGCGAAGTTTCTCGAGGCCAACACCAAATCGCTCCAAGAATAAACCTTCGCGCTGACGCCTTCAGGAAGGGGGGCCTGCTGACTATGGAAATTCGAAAAATCTTGTATGATCGTCATCCGATTCAAGTTGGAGCCCCACGTGAAACGTGCGAAATACGGTTTGTTAATTCTCATCATGATCCTCGCGCTTGGCGGCATGTCGGCCTGCACAGCGGCAGAGCAGCCTGCGAGCCAAGCGCCCCCCGGGTTTGTGTTCCCACGATCGTTGGCAACCGCCGAGTCGCAGCAACCGGCGGCGATTGCGGCAGCCAAAGCACAAGTGGACGGCATGGCCGCGGCGGGCGTTGGTTTCACCGGGTACTATCCCCACATGGTTGCGGTTCTAAAGGCGATCGACCTGCCGCCGGATGCGGTCGTGGCCGATATCGGCGCGGGAACCGGCGTGCTCGAGTTCCTGCTGCTGGAAAGCAAGCGGCCGTTCGGCAAGCTCTACGCCGTCGACGTCAACGGGCCGGGGCTCGATTTAATGGAATACACACTGGCGGCAATGAAGTACCCGGACGCCGACAAGGTGAAAGCGTTGCGGTCGGAATCCGCCGACGTGAAACTCGACTCTGAATCGATTGACGTGGCGATTTTGCTGTCGATCCCCACTATGTTTTCCGCGACACAATCCGGCAGCACCGGGCAAAACTCCGACACGAAGGATTGTATCCGCACGCTTTGCCGCGCGCTGCGGCCGGGCGGCAAGCTGCACGGCTTCGTTAACCTCATGCCGGGCGATCCCGAAACCGTGGCACCCGAGCGGTCGGCGAATTTTCTGGAAAACGGCCTAAAAATCGAGAAGCAAACCGTCATTCAACTGTCGGATCCGAACATCCACGTGGTGATGGTCAAGCAGTAGTATCACGCGCCGGCCGGCGGCGCGGCAGCAACGCGCCGACGCGGGAGCGGTAGCGGCGGTAGTCGTCGCCGAATGCTTGGACCAGGTCACGTTCCTCGAAGTGGATGCCCAGGAAGATGTACGCCGTGAAGCCCGCGGCCAGCAGCGCCCGGCCCGCCGTCAGGTGCGGCGTCGCCCAAAGCGCGACGATCAGCCCGGCCATCATCGGGTGGCGAAGAACCTTGTAGACGCCTTTCACGACCAGTTCCGGCGTGTGGTCGCCCAGGCGCTTGCCGCGCGATTGCGGCAGGCCGATCAAGTGCCCGGCGTCGACGGTGCGAATCGACAGCAGTACGAGCAGACCACTGAGCGCCGAAAGTGCGTGCATGACGCCCCGGGCGGCCGGATGCTCGAGTTTCCAGATTGTCGCCGGCAGCGGCGACCAGAAAAGGAACAGCGCCGCCAAAACGAGCACCGAGACCATCACAAACGTACTGCGCACATAAGGCCTGGGCAGAAAACGCCGCGTCCAACGCTTGTAGGACGAACGGGCCATCACCGTGTGTTGCACTACGAAAAGTGCCAGCAAGCCCAGGTTGATCAGCATCGCCAACCACCCCGGCCGTTCCGGACCGCGATTAAGCGTGACCGGCAACCAGCGGTCGCTGATGAATAACGCCGCCCAAACAACGACTGCCGCAAACAACAACGCCCCGGCGTAGGCGTACGCCGTGCTCAACACGCTGCCTTGTTCGTGGTGTGTTTCGGTCATCAACGTTCCCCCGCAGGCCGTTGCCAAAACATGGTGGCCCGGCGGGCGATGTCAATTCTGCGGCGGGCTATTCTTTTTCGACGACGTGCTGGAAGGCGGCCAGATTTTCGGGCGTGCCGACGCACACCAGGACCTGTCCCGGGTACAGGCGGATGGTGGGGTCGGGAACGTGGGGGTGCATTCCGCCGGGGTCGTCGGCGTCGCGCATGGCCACGACATTGACGCGGAAACGCGTGCGAATGTTCAGGTCGGCGAGTGAGCGTCCGGCCAGCGACCTGCTCACCGTGATTTCCTGCGTGATCTGACCGCGCTCGACCTCCACTACGTCGGACATGGCCAGTTGCTGTTCACGTGTGGCTTGTTGGTCGCTGCGCATGTAACGCACGCCCAGGGCGCTTTGGCGCAGGATCTCGCGGTTGTAGGCGTCGATGAGGTCCGAGCGGTAGAGCACGCCGAGGAAGGTTTGGTCCGAGGCGCTCTGCACGACGGGAATCACATCGACATGGCGGTGGCTCATCAGTTTCATGGCGTCGGCCAGGTTCGTATTCGGCGTGATCGAGACGACGTTGGAGAGCATCAAATCGTCGGCCAGCACCAGCGAGCTCAGGCCCTGATCGGTGAGGACGTCTTTGATGATGTGCAGGTTGATGTCGCCCACGAGGCGCCCTTCCTCGTCGGTGACGAAGAAGTCGGTTTCGTCGCGGCTGAGCACCACCTTGACCACGGCGTCAAAGGGCAGCCAGCGAGGAATCGGCTCGTGGTCGGTCTTCATGATGTCGCGCACCTGCAGGCCTTGCAGGATGGATTGCTCGCGGCCGCCGTGAATGTTGATGCCGTTTTTCGTGTGGCGGATGGTGTAAATGGAGTCACGCATCAGCGCACGGGCGATGATGTTCGACACGGCGCAGGTGAGAATCAGCGCGAGGATAATCTGGTAATTGCCGGTCATCTCAAAGAGGATCAGCATCGCCGTGATCGGTGCGTTGGTTGCCGCGGCCACCACGCCCGCCATGCCCACCAACGCATACGCCCCTGCCGGCGCGGTTACTCCCGGCAGCAAGCTGTGCACCACGCCGCCGTACGACGCGCCCAGCAGGCAGCCGATCAGTAGTGACGGCGCGAAGATTCCGCCGCTCATGCCGCCGCCGAGCGTCAGACTCGTGGCCAGGATTTTCGCCAGCACAAGAAGCGCCATGAAGCCCAGCGCCAGTTCGCCGGCGAACACGGCGTCGATGGAGTCGTAGCCCACACCGAACACTTGCGGGAACCACACGCCGATCAGTCCCACGAGCATGCCGCCGACCACCGGCTTGAACCACGGGGGCAGTTTCACTTTGTCGAAAATGTCTTCGGCCTTGGACAGCGTCGCGGTGAACGCTACCGCCGTGATGCCCGCCGCGACGCCGAGGCCCAGGTAGGTGAATATCTCCCACGGGCTCGACAGCGAAAATACGCGCGGCAGCACGAGTGCCAGGTTGTCGCCCTCGAAGGCGCGCGCCACCACCGTGGCGATGACCGAGCTGATGGCCACCGCCGACAAGGTGCCCACGGCGAAGTCGCCCAAAATGATTTCCAAGGAAAAGAACATACCGGCTATCGGCGCGTTGAACGTGGCCGCGATGCCGGCCGCGGCGCCGCACCCGACGAAGATCTTCATCCGCTGGGGGCTTACTCGGAACAATTGGCCGATGGTGCTGCCCCAGGCGCTGCCGATGTGGACGATCGGGCCTTCACGCCCCGCCGAGCCGCCGCTGGCAATGGTCAGGGCGGACGCGAGGGCCTTGAAAATCACCAGCCGCTTGCGGATATGACCGCGTTGTAGTGCGACGGCGGCCATCACCTCGGGCACGCCGTGTCCTTTGGCTTCGCGGGCGAAGAAGTAGATCAGCGGCCCGACGATCAAACCGCCGGTGGCCGGGATGAGAAACTTGGTCCAGAAGGGGATGTCCCACAGCGTAACGTAGGTCACCCATTCGCGCGCGACGAGCCAGTGAAGCGCCGAGGCGTAGAGTAAAAAGCCTTTTTGGAAGTAGTAGATCAGGTTGCGGAAGCCGATTGCGCCCAGGCCGCCGCCCACGCCGATAAGCGTCGCCACGACGAGCAGATAGCTGTCCTCATTGCCGCGACCGCGCTCGAGGATGCGCTGGGCGTGCTCTCGTATGGAGGACCAGAAATTCGACATGCCACCTGTCCTAAAGACGGTTCTGGTTCAACGGGCGCAAAAGTTACTCCTCCGACGCCGCAGCCGCAAGGGGGCAGGGGGGGCGCGGCCTTTACCCGGCGTGCGGGGCAACGCATGATAGGGGCGAGGAGAAGGGATGGCCGCCGCAAACAAACGAAACAAAGCGAAGCGAAAGCGCCGGGTCGGCAAGACGATCGACAGCCTCGGGCTGCTGCAACGGTTGTCGGGCGAGCTACGCCTGCCGGACCTGGATCGCTCGCTCGTCTTCTCGCGGTGGATCGACATTGTCGGGCGGCGGTACGCGGAGGTCAGCCAACCGCAGCGCATTGCCGGCAGCAAGCTCTTTGTCCGCGTCGTCGACGCCATGTGGGCGGGCGACCTGCGGCAGCACTACGACATGATTCTGGAAAAAATCGAGCAGGTTGCCGGCCACTGCGGCATTCACAAGCTGCATTTTGTCATCGGTCCCATCGATGCGCCCCTGCGCCCGCGTCCGAGCAAGCCGCCCTTAAGCGACGTGGAGGTGGAAACGGCCGATATCGACGACGCCCTGGGACGCACGAAACTCGCGGGCCAACCCGAATTGCGCCAATTAATGGCCCGGGTGTGGGCCAATGGCCGCCGCCTGCAAAAACGGCGTGAGGAGAACGAAGAGTGAGCCCGCCCGGCATCTCCCGCCGCAAGCTGGCGACGGCGCTGTTTTTGATCATCGTCCCTCTGCTGCTGCTCTCGCCGCTGGCTGCGTTCGGTTTTCGTGATGCCGCCGATTACGTGATTGCCGGCAGTGCGCGTCTGTTGGGCGACTTGGGATTTGCCCGGCTGGGCATCGCGCCCGCCCTCGGCGGTCCGGAACTGCAGCGAGCAATCGGTCTGGCTTCCCCGGTGACGTTGTTGGTGCACGCGATCTTGTTTGCCGTATTGGGAGACTCTCCGGCTCCGCAACTCTTGGCGGCGCTGCTACTGCATCTGTTTATCATGGGGCTAACGGCGTTGGTGGCCTACCAATGGCGACCCAACCGCCGCACGGCCGCGGTGGCCGCGTTGCTCGTGGGCCTGCACCCGCTGGCGGCGGGAACCGTTTCTGGAATCACGCCTTTTGGCGGCATGCTGGCGATGTTCTGCGTGCTGAGCGCGGTCGCGTACACGATGGTTGTGCTCCGCGAAGGACGCTTCATGCCGGTGGTGGCTGTGACGTTGTTCGCGGTGCTGGCCTCGATCTTCGACGCGTCGGGCTTGCTCGTGGTGCCGGCCGTTTTGTTGGTCTCGTTCCTGGCGCCGCGCAATTTGGAAAAGGTGGGATGGCTGAGGCGGCTGGAGCCGCCGGTGGCCGTCGGCATCGGCGTCGGAGCAACCTACATCGTCGCGCGCGCCGTGCCGGATATGTTCCTTTCCTGGCAGCTTTTACTGGCGTGGCAACCGCGGCAACTGGCCGAAGCGACCGGTTGGTTGTTGCGCGCCCTGGCGTGGCCCGCGCTCGGCGACCTTTCCCTCGGCTCGCGCTGGCTGACGCCGCTGTTGGTGGCGATTCCCTTGGCGGCCGTGGCCACGATTACCGTTATTCGCGCGCGCCGTCGCCCCTCGGTTCTCGTATGGCCGGCGATCATATTGGCCTCGCTGCTGCCCGCGCTGTTGACGTTGCAGCCCCTGCGGCACGATGCCCCCGCGACGGCTTGGGCGGCGTTCTACCCGGCGCTCGCTTTTTTTGCGCTCTGGATCGCCGACCTTTGGCCGCGTCCCGAACTGCGGCGGACACGTATCGTACTGGCGATACTCGTGGCCGTCGTGTTGATACCGCAGACCGCGTGGATCGTGCAGCAACGCGCCGAGCGGGCGCGAAATATCCAGCGCATGGGCCAGGATCTATCGGGCCTGATCGCCGCGGTTGCCGACGGAACCGACATTGTTGTGCTCGCGCAGGCGAACACGACCGACCTGGTCGAGGCGGCGTTTTTGTCGGCTTACTATCACGGTGTCGAGACGCGCCAGGTGCGTTTTCGCATGCTGGTGGACGGTTGGCTGGCGCTGCGCGAAAGCGTCGCACCCAGCGGGCAGGCCGTCGGGAAGTTCGCCCGCCTCCCGCTGTACGATCGGCGGCAGATCATCGGCCTGGACGCTGCGCACGAGCACTTTGTGGACCTGACGAGTCTGGTGATCGCGCAGGCGGAAATCGCGCAGGACATTCTGAACCAGGATCGCAGGGGACCGCCGCCGCTGGCATTGGCCGACGAGGCGACGATCCGCACTTGGCTCGACGATCGCGCGAAATGGCGTCCGGCCGAACCGGCCACGGCCGGGTGGTTCGTCGAAGGGATCATGCTGCGTATGCACCCGCATACGGGGCGCATGCCGATGTAAACCGGGAGCATTCTGTTGACGCCCCGCATACCACTATTGCGCCGTTCGCTGCATCGCCGTCCGTGGTTCGTGTTGGCCGCGGTCGTGATCTTTTTCGTGCTGGCCGAGGGCGCGGCGCGGCTGGGCCTCCATCTCTACCTGCATCACACCTACGGATCGCGGTTGTGGGAGTTTCGGGAGGCGGACCTCGTGCCGACGCAAGACACGGGGTGGGCGTGGAACGAGCCGATGTTGTTTCGCGGCGGCGTGAACGTCGAAGAGGGGCCGCACCCCGGCCTGTTTCGTATCATCACCGTCGGCGATTCGTGCGTGTGGGGCGCGATGGTACCGCCGCCGGCGACGTTTTCGGCCAAGCTGGGCCGGCTGCTGCGCGATCGCTTCGGCCGGGGGCGGGTCGAGGTGCTCAACGCGGGCGTCGTCGGGTACGGGACGCGGCAGGTCATCACGCATTTGCGGGAAACACTCGCGCCGTACCGGCCGGATCTGGTGATCTATTACGGCACCGGTTCCAACGCCGAAGCGCGCCTGCAGGGCGCGCGGCATTCACGACTGCCGGGGCTCGAACCGCTGTCTCCCTACCTGCTGCGCAGCAAGCTGTTTTTGGTGACGGCCCATGCCGTCCGCCGTTTGACCGCACGGCGCAAGCCCGATACCTGGCTGCCGCAGAATGACGACCTCGCGGAGTTGGAATCTCTGTGTCGCACGCTCGGCGCGGACTTAGTACTCGTGGAGTATCTGCTGGTGGAGCGCGGCGGGCTGACTTCGGACATCGCGGGCGCCGGCCTGCAATTCAATGTGCCGGTCGTGCGGACCTTGGACGCCTTTCGCGAGCAAGGGCGCCCGCTCGACGAGCTGATGTACGACCACGTGCATCCCACGCCCGCCGGGCACACGCTGATCGCCTCGCGCCTTTTCACCGAAATCACCAGGCGTGACTTGGTCCGCTGAGCCCCGGCGGTTTGCGCGGCGCGGCGGCGCGGTTTAGTCTTTCCCCCAACCCTGGAACCTTCCCCGGCCACCGCCGGGTTGGCGGAGAATCTTGTGCGAAGTTTGTTGCGCCTACGTCGAAACCTGCCGAAAAAGCTGCTCTTCGCGGCGATCGCCGTCTGCGCCTTTTTCGCCTTGCTGGAGATTGCGGCGCGCGTGGGCCTGCATGTTGTGGTTAGCCGGGCTGATGGCCCCCAACTTCGGGAATTCCGCGAACAGGATTTGGTCGCCGACCGGAAAATCGGGTGGGCGTGGGACGAGCAGCAACTGTTCCGCGGCCGCAGCGACGTGGCGCCGGGCAAACCGCCGGGGCTGTTTCGTGTCGTCGCGATCGGCGACTCGTGCGTGTGGGGCGCGCTGGTTCGGCCCGAATCGACGTTCAGCGCCAAGCTTGATGCCTTGCTCAAGGAGCGCTACGGCGCCGACCGGGTCGAGGTGCTCAACGCGGGCGTCGTCGGTTACGGCACGCGGCAGGCGACCGCGCATCTGACCGAGAACCTGGCGGCCTACGAGCCGGATTTGGTTCTCTACTACGGCACCGGGCAGGAGGCGGCCTTGTGGATGCGGGGTTCCGGGCAGTCGGTCGCCCCCTCGCTGGAACGCCTGCATCCGTACCTGTTTCGCAGCAAGGCGTTTTTGGTGTTGAACCATGCGGTGCGCGCGATGCATCGTCCCTCGCCCCCGGCAACGTATTTGGAGCAAAACGACGACATCACCGCGCTGCAGGCGGCGTGCGAAGCGCTGGGCGCGCGGTTGCTGCTGGTCGAGTACCTGATGGCCGAGCGGGCCGGGATCACTTCCGACTTAGACGGCGTCGGCTACCGCTTTACGGCGCCGGTCGTTCGCACGCTGGACGCCTTCCGGGAGCAGAGTCGCCCGCCGCGTGAGTTGATCTTCGACCACGAACACCCCACGCCCCTGGGCCACTCGCTGATCGCCGTGCGCCTCTCCGAGCGCATCACGCGCGAGGGATGGATCGAGTAGGTCCCGATCACCTTGCACCGGCTTTCGGGCAAGGCTAGATTTGTCGGGTACTTCACTTCCGTCAGGCAAAAAGGGGCCCGCCATGTCCGATCTCGACAAAATCCGCGAAGCGAAGAAACGGTGGCAGGAAACGACCGTTGCCAAAACCCTTGAACGCTTTCCCGAACGACGCGAACACTTCGCGACGACCAGCGAAATCGAGATGAAACGGATGTTCACACCGGACGACACCGCCGGGCAGGATTACCTGCGCGACAGCGGTTATCCCGGCGTGTATCCCTTCACGCGCGGGGTTCAACCCACGATGTACCGCGGGCGTTTCTGGACGATGCGCCAGTACTCCGGTTTCGGTTCGGCCAAGCTGACCAACGAACGCTTCAAGTTTTTGCTCCAGCAGGGACAAACCGGCCTGTCCACCGCCTTCGATCTGCCCACGCAAATGGGCTACGACTCCGACGATCCCATGGCGCGCGGCGAGGTCGGTAAAACCGGCGTGGCCATCGACACTTTGGCCGACCTGGAGCAATTGCTCGACGGCATTCCGCTGGCGAAGGTCAGCACGTCGATGACGATCAACGCGCCCGCCGCGGTGCTGCTGGCCATGTACATCGCCGTGGGCAAAAAGCAGGGCGTGCCGGTCGAGAACCTGCGCGGCACCATCCAAAACGACGTGCTCAAGGAATACATGGCGCGCGGCACGTATATCTTCCCGCCCGAACCCTCGATGCGCATCGTTGCCGACATCTTCGAATATTGCTCGCAGCATGTGCCGAAGTGGAACACGATCAGCATCAGCGGATATCACATCCGCGAAGCGGGCAGCAGCGCCGTGCAGGAAGTCGCCTTCACCTTGGCCGACGGCATCGCCTACGTGGACGCCGCCATCAAGACGGGGCTCGACGTGGACGCTTTCGCCGGGCGGCTCAGCTTCTTTTTCAACGTGCACAACAACTTCCTGGAAGAGGTGGCCAAGTTCCGCGCGGCCCGCCGCTTGTGGGCGCGGATCATGAAAGAGCGCTTCGGCGCGAAAAATCCCAAGAGCATGATGGTGCGCTTCCACACCCAGACCGCCGGGTCGATGCTCACCGCCCAGCAGCCGCTCAACAACGTCGTGCGCGTCACGCTGCAGGCGTTGGCCTCGGTGCTCGGCGGCACGCAAAGCCTGCACACCAACAGCTTCGACGAGGCGCTGGCGCTGCCCAGCGAGCAGGCGGTGACCATCGCGTTGCGCACGCAGCAGATCATCGCCGAGGAATCGGGCGCGGCGGATATTATCGACCCGCTCGGCGGCGCGTATGCCATCGAGGCGATGACGGAGCAGATCGAGAGCGGGGCTGCGGCGTACATCGAGACGATCGACGGGCTGGGCGGCATGGTCCGGGCGATCATGAAGGGGTACCCGCAGCGCGAGATCCAGGACAAGGCGTACGAGTGGGAAAAGGAAGTCAATCGGGACGAGCGCATCATCGTCGGCCTCAACAAATACAAGCAGGAAGAGAAGCCGCTTGAGGACCTGCTGCGTGTCGATCCGGCGGTGGAACCGGAGCAGGTTGCGCACCTGGAAAAGGTGAAAGCCAAGCGCGACCAGGCCGCCGTCGATGTTGCCCTGGCCAAAATCGACGCCGCCGCCAAGAGCGGCGAGAATCTCATGCCGCCGATCCTGGAAGCCGTCGAGGCCTACGCCTCTCTCGGTGAAATCGTCAACACGTTGGTCGTCCTCTGGGGCCGCTACCAGGAAGTGATCGTCGTGTAATTGCGCCCCACAGCGGAACCTGATACACCATTTTGTCGAATCGGATGCGGCGAATCGAACAGCCTCGCCAAGCGGAGGAACGCCATGCCCAAGAAACCCGACCCGCAGGTCATCATCGTCGGCGCCGGCCCGGCCGGAGCCATCGCGGCATTCTCGTGCGCCCGCGTCGGCCTGTCGGTGCTGCTGCTGGAGGCCGCACCCGAAAAGGAATTCGGCAACCCCTGCGTGATCGAGCTGGACAAAGCGACCTTCGCCGCCTGCGCCGTGCCCGAGCCGCCGCCCGATGAAATTGCCTTCGTGCAAAAGGGCGCGCGGATATTTTCGCCCGGCGGCGTAGAAGTTATGCGGTTCAACGGCCACGCCATGTACGCGGTGTATTTGCAGCCCATGGTGCGCAGGCTAGCCGGTTACGCGCGCGATGCCGGCGCGCAAGTGAAGTTCGGTTGGCGGGTCGAGGAGCCGATCATCGAAGGCGAGCGCGTGACCGGCGTCGTGGTGCGTAGTCCGAAGGGTAGGCGAAGCAAACTTCAGGCCCAGATGGTAATCGACGCCACCGGCATTGACGCCGTGCTCACGCGGCAGCTTCCGGCCCATTGGGGCATGGATTTTGTCGACCGGCCCACCGATCACGTGCTGGCCGAGTCGCGCATGTACAAGATCGACGTGGACAAAGCGCGCGCGGCGGTGGACGCCGGATTGGTTCTCGACGACATCACGATGCACCAGGTCGGGCAAAACGGTTCGTACAGCACCCACTCGGTATTCGTATCACTGAAAAATCGGCACGCCTTTCTTTTGGTGGGAGTCAAAGAGGAAAACGCGCCGCCGACGGCCGCGATGATGATCGACAACCTCGCCGTGCGTTGCGATTTCCTCACGAAGGAAATCACCCGCGGGTCGAATACGATTCCCATACGACGGGCCGGGGCGCGCCTGGTGGCCGACGGTTTTGCCACCATCGGCGACGCCGGCCGCATGGTCGTGCCGCTTCACGCCAGCGGAGTGACGTCCGGGATGCTGGCCGGGCACGGCCTCGCGCTGCAATTATCGCGCATATTGCGTAGCGGCCGTCCGGCGACGACGGAAGCGCTGTGGCCCTGGTTGGCAGCCTATCAGCGCGGTCGCGGCGCGGTGTTGGCCAGCTACGACGCCAATCGGCGCATTCTCGAGAAGCTCGATCCCATGGAGCAAAGCGAACCCCTGATGCGCCACGGGGTCATGCAAACCGAAGATATGGAGAAAACGCTTACCGCGAAGCCCCTGCGCATCAGCGCCGAGTCCGTGCCGGGGCGTCTGTTCGGCATCACGCAAGCGCCGCGCACGGCGATCGGGTTTCTGAGTAAGACGTGGCGGTCGTTCGCTTGCGAGGCACACTGGCGGCGTTTCCCCGAGCGCTGGGATTACGAATCGTTTTACCGCTGGAAGCGCCGCGCCAACCAACTTCTGCCCTGACCTTTATTTGCGAATCGCGCACCACGGGTGGTATCGTCCCTCCTGTGCGACCTTTTTGTATAAGGAGGCACACCATGCGCTGGCGAAACCTGGTGGTGTTCGTGCTTTCGGCGACTTTTGCACTGGCCACGGCTGCGGACATCGGCGCCGAGCAAGCGGATTTGACCATCCTGGGCATGACCGAGGATTACCTCGGCCCCCTGGCCGCCGCCGGCGCGGTGCTGTCGTTGGCGGAGGAGATGCCGGCGGGATTGTACTACGGCATTCCCGATACCTGGTTCGGCTCGGGCGTTCTGGTGAGCCACCTGAACGGCAACGACCGCCGCGACCTGGCCGTCAGCGCCAACTTCCTGATGCTGCCGGGCGAGGGCGGTTTGGTCCGCGGCGCAGCGCACATATTTCTCGATCAACTCGCGTCAGATCCGCCCCCGCTTGATGACGACACGACACCGATTGACGACGACACCTCGCCGATCGATGACGACAACAATGACGATCAAGACAGAGTTGATGACGATGACACCCGCGATGACACCGATGACGATGACACAACGGCCGCCGTTGGCGACGATAACGATGATGACGACAACGATTCGGGGTGCGGGAATTGAATCAGTAAACGGTGCGCCGCGGGCTAGTGGGCTTTGCGTGTGGCAACGCCGAACCCGATATTCACTTTGGCGAAAAGTGTATGGATCATGTCGTCCGGGATGCCGCTGACCTTGCGGTCGCCCTGCTGCCAATCCGAGGCCACCGGCACGCCCATCCAACCAATCATGAAGGATTCGGCGAACAAAAAGGCCGCCCGGGATTCATCCGGCGACCCATCGATCAAGTCGAAACGAAAGCCCACCTCGAATAGCATGCCGCGTTGTTTGATATCCACCGAACCGCGGCTCGGCAGGTCGTGGCTGCCCAGCGCGGCAAGCCGGCCGTCGAGCTCCAGGACCCGTTGGGCGTAGCCGATGCCGAAGGTCGGATAGAGAAAAAACATGTCCTTACGGAATAGGGGCATCCCCCAACGACCGTATATTTCGAAGCCGCGCAATTCTGCGTGGACCGGGCGGCCGCCGGTTTTTTGGTCCCAAAAACCGCCCACTAGGGCGAAATGGGCGGTGCGCGGTATGATGAACGCGAGTTCGAAATTCCAGTCGTCGATCACTCCGGTAAAGGGGTCGACGCCGCCGCGATCCAGGTTGTGGTTGAGCCGCGTGAGGTCGTACAAACGGACGGCGCGTCCGACGGTCAGATAGTACGCCGTGTCGAAATCGCCTCCATCCGCTTGATCTCTGGGTCCGGTGTCGGGATCGGGTTCGTCGTTTTGGTCGGCGGCGAAAGCGGGCGTCAGCCAAAGGCAAAACACAAGCAGGGCGAGTGCAACGTGTCGCATGCCGGTCTCCTGCGCGATTCGAGAAGTTAGTGTCCGGCCCAGGGAACGAGACGGGCTTCCAACCGTTCCAGGACCAGGTTCAAAACATAGCCCAGCAGGCTGATCGACACCAGCCCGACGTACATACGCTCGACCAGGAAGAGTTCCCAGCTTTCCCAAATCAGGTAGCCCAGGCCGCTTTTGCTCACGAACTCCGCCGCGACGATCAGTACGAGGCCGTAGCCGACACCGAGGCGCAGGCCCGTGAAAACGAAGGGAAAAGCGCCCGGCAGGACGATGCGGAAAAAGCGCCGTACGACGCCGATTTTGAATACTTCGGAGACTTCGAAGTAGATCTGCGGGATCTGCAACACGCCGTTGAGGGTGTTGATCAACACCAGGAAAAACACGCCGATGGCAATGACGATGATTTTGGTTGCTTCGCTCAGGCCGAAGATCATGAGCAGGAGAGGCAGGATGGCGATTTTCGGAATCGGATACGTGATCGCCACCAAGGGGCTGACCACCGAGCGGAAGTTCGGGAACAGGCCCATGGTTAAGCCAATGAAAAGGCCCGGGAAAAAGCCGCAGATCGTGCCCCAAAACACCCGGCTCATGCTGGCCGTCAGGTGCGCGAAGTAAGCGTTCTCACCGGTGAGCGCATTGGTCGAGTACATCATCTCCACCGCGGTGGCGACGATCTTTGAAGGCGCGGGAAAAAAGCGCACGTCGATCCACCCCATCTGGGCCACGAATTCCCACAGACTCGCCGCAGCCAGCGGACTCACCACGTATAGCAGTCGCCGAATCAGCGCACCTTTTTCACGTTGCCCAGCAGGCACTCTTCCTCCTCCAGCCGCGAGGCGCGCTCGACTTCGTCGCGCACCACATCGCTGATATCGCTTGATAATTTTCCAAACACCGGATCTTTGCGTACGTTAAATACGTTACGCGGTCTTTCAAAGGGTATGTCGAACGAGGCTTTTATCCGCCCCGGCGAACTGGTCATCACCAGCACGCGGTCGCCGAGAATGACCGCTTCGTTGATGTTATGCGTGACGAAAAGAATCGTCTGTTGTTGTTCGGCCCATAGGTCGAGCAGCAAATCCATGAGCAGGTAACGGTTTTGGTAATCGAGGAATACGAAGGGCTCGTCCATCAGCAAAACCTGCGGATAGATGGCGAAGGCGCGGATCAGGTTGACCCGCTGGCACATGCCGCCGGACATCTGGTACGGATAGAATTTGCGAAAGCGGCTCAGGCCGACTTTTTCCACGAAGCGGTCGACGATTGTTTCCTCCAGGTCGCGGGCGATCGGGCTGGAACGCAGCACAAAGCGCAGGTTCTTTTCCAGCGTCATCCACGGAAATAAGCCGTGTTGCTGAAACACCATCGCCACGTCGGCCCCCTCACTGTCGCGACGATAGTGAATGTCGAGTTTGCCGCTGGTGGCCGGTTCGGTGCCGACGATGCCGCGCAACAGCGTTGTCTTGCCGCAGCCGGAAGGTCCGAGAAGGCAGACGAATTCCCCGCGTTTGATCTCGATGTTAATGTCTTCGTACGCGACGACCCGGCTGTCACCTTCCCCAAAAACCTTGGTCAGATTATACGTTTGGATGATGGTGTTGTTGTCCCTGGGTATCGGTATGGTCACAGCTTCTCCTTTTACGGCATAAGCTCCGTCGGGGGTGGCGGCGGAAGCGCTACGAGCAGGTCGTGGGGGCTCGGCAACACGGGTGTCGTTTGACCGGCGGGCGCGGGCAGGTGCTCCAAAATCCACGCGGCGCCCAGGTGGCCCAGCACGGCCAAACCCAACGGAGTCGGGTGTGTGATATCTCGGAAAAGATCCGGGCCCGGCACGCCTTGCTCGGCGTTGCGGCGGAAGGCCTCGTCGGAGGGCAGCAGCGGTAGATGGTTTTCGTTCAAAGCCTTCGCCAACTGACGACGCGGCGCGGAGAACAACCGATCGTGGCTGGCGTCGGACTCCCGGGCGCGATCGTATGCGTTGTAGGATTCTTCGGTTCGGCGGAGTTCCAATAGGGCGCGACCGTGCACGAAGTGGGCTTCGGCGTAGGTGTCGTCGATGGCCAGCGCCTGACGCGCGGCGGCCTCGGCTCGGGTCGATTGGCCGTTGGCGAGGGCCTCATTAGCTTCTTTCAGGGAGGAAAAGAAGCGTTTCGATTGCTCGGGATCCAACTTTTTGAAACTCAGCGACCAGATCGGCGGGCTGCCCGCTAAATCCGTCACGACCTCGTAGAACGCCGTTTGGCCCGGCAACCGTTTCGCCGCCACGGCCATCTCGCGGTAAACATCTTCCATTTTCCGCCGGGCTTCTTCCAACATGTTCTTTTGCATGTTGATTTCGTTGTCGTGGCGGTCGCCGGGGGAGAGGAAGTTGTCGACGGTCAACACCGCGTCTTTCAGGCTGCGCTGGGCGCTGGGCCCTAACACCTGCACGAGGTACAGCCTGCCGATAGCGTTGGCCACTTTGAACAGAATGGGTGCCGCGTCCGCCGTTTCGTGGCTGCCCGGCGCTTCCAGGGTCGGCACGGCGCCGCCGACATAGACGAGGGTGAAATCGGGCTGCAAAACGGCCAATTCTTCAATGATTTCCCCGAGGGTATCGGCCGACATCTGCTGCGCGGCGGCTTCGATGATCTCGAATTCGACGGCGGGTCGAGCCACCGCCAGGTATTTGCCCACGTAGGTCGACAGACTAAACCGGGTTAGCCCGGGGCCGCCATAGATCGGCGAGGACCCGACCAGGAAAACGCGAACGGTGCCGGGTTTTTTCGGCACACGAATCCGCGCCGGGCTGATTTGCCGCGGGTCCATGGGTTTGGGCGGAACACCCGATTGGCCGAAGATTTCTTCGGGTTTGGCGCTATGTGTGACGTAGGTTGTGCTTGTTTCGTCTTGGGTTTCCGCGATGTAGAAGGGACGCAGCAGGAAATTCGACTCATACAGAAGCGGCGGCTGCCACGCCAGGCGCAAGACGATTTCGGCCAGCACGAGCAAACCGATCAGGGGGAGGGGCAGAAGCCACCAACGGAATCTTGAAGTCTTTCGCGTCATATGATCCACGACCTTTTTGGAGCCGCATTGTGCCACGCAGCCCGAGGAGCGTCAAAGCGAATTCGACGCTTCGCATATCATTTGTGAAATCGGAAAAAAACGGGTTATCTCCGTATCTTCTCGTTAATAAAAGAAATAATCTATTTTGAAGGATCTTTGCGCCGGTTGCGTTATTCCAAAAACGAGCTAATTGTTACCGATAATGGTTACCAGCTTGTCGGTTACGGCTTGAGAAAGAATCTTTTGCCCTTCATCGGTAAGATGGATCAAATCGACAAACCACTCCTGGGGCGGCAGTGACGAAACCGTTTCGGCGCGCCGGGTCATATAGGGATCAAGGTAGTGGGCGCCGAGCGTCTCGACGGCGTCGATCGGCTCGCGACCGGGGGCGAGAGCGGCCCGTTCGGGGCTCAGATCGTATCGCTGGGCATCGAAAAAAGCCTTTTCGGCCGCGCCCTGATTGCCTAAATCCAGGTAGCACAACGCCATGCGGAAATGAAGGTTGGCGAATCCGGAATCCAGGACGGCAGCGTTCTCGAACGAGGGCAGCGCCGCAGTGCAGTCTCCACCGTCGGCCATCGTACAACCCCGCGAATAATGCTGAAGAAAGGCCGCGAGCTCATCGGTCGACAAGTCGTCGCTGTGCATCGAAAGAAGGGGCCGGAAACGCGTTACGTTTACCAGCGGCCCGACGAAAAGCACCTCTACACCGGCCGCGCGAAGCTCCGTGGCAATGGCGATGATTTGCGCGTCGCGCGTTTGGCGCATCACGCGATTGGCATGCCGGACGACATCTGCGCGGCGCTGCTCGCGGACGCCCGGAAATTCCCGGGGTTTGGGCAGATACGCGCGGTCCCTGGCGGCATGGGCGAGGCGCGGTGAAAACCAATCGCGTAGTAGGCGAAACAAAACGCTTCGTTCCATCAGCTTGCGCAGGGCGGTCGGCGGTGTGGCAGGGGTCGCGGGCGGCGGGGCGAGTTGGGGCCACGCGCCGGACAGATAGACGATTGCCGCCTGGGGTTGAAGCGTGCGAACGTCGGGCACCAGCAGGCGCATCATTTCCAAGTTCATCCGGCGATTCGTGAGATCGACGATTTCCACACGACGGGGCCTTACGCGGTCGGCGAGTTTATCTCGTAGATAGGTCGAGGCGGGAACCGAATCGCGCAAACCGTAGGGCGGGCTGCTGCCCAGCACGGCGACGCGCAACACGTCGGGCGGCCTTGGCACGGCCACGCGAAAGGGCCGCATGGGTTCGATGAGGACGAATTGCGTGCCATCGGCCATCGGAATGATTTCGCCGATGGACGGATCGGCCAACGTAACGTATTTTGGCTCGAGGAACGTTTCTTCGAGTGTTGATGTCTGCTTCAGAAGAGTGACGGAGATTTCCGGCGGCGCCCCAGCCCCGGCTAGACGCAAGGCGAGTTCAGTCCCGATGAACAGAACAAGAATAACAGCTAGCTGGACTACAACCCAGCGTAGGGTACTACGTGATTTTTGCACCCTCGCAAGTTGCCAAATTGACGGCGTGCGATCAACCCGTCTTGTTGTTTTGTACTACGCTCTCAAAGAAGTCGCGGACTTCGATGGGCAGCGTGGCGATCCGTCGGTAGGAAATCGGATCGTTGATGATTTCCAACAGGAAGTTGGTGCCGCTACGGTTTTTCTGAATGCGGACACGGTGATTGCGCTTGGGATCTTCGATTTCTTTTTTCAACGACATACAGGTCCGGTAGTACGCAAACAGCCGCCGCCCGAAAGGCGTGGAGAATTTGTCGAAACAACGGTTCCGGCTCACGCGTTCGGTGGCACCCAATTCGAGAAGAGTTTTCAACTCCAGGGCCAAGACATCAGATTGGACATTCAAGCGTTTCGCCATTTTAATTTCCTTTTCCCCCCTCCACATTCACTCCCAGGGAAAGGGAACATACCAAATTTTGAACAAACTTTCAACAATATTTTGCGCGATGCGTTATCCGGGATTTTCCTTTTATTGAGACACTTTAGCTATGGGTTACCGAATGAAGCATCATTCATCTAAAGGGCTTGTGATCCTATTGCTTTCCGTGTTGTCAGGAATCGTTATCGCCTTCGTGCTTTGGTCGCTGGCGCGTACCGATCGCGAAATCGACAGACTGAAATCCGGGCAACTCTCCGCCCTGCCCACAGCGCGCGAAACCCATGAAGCCCATATCGCGGCCCGCGGCGGCGCGCGCGTATTTCCCTACGCCGCCGATTGCCACGACGCGATCGAATTCGGTCCCTTCGTTTTCGCCGCTGCGAGCAGCGCATTGGTGCGCGGTAACGGGGCGAGCGTGGACGTTTTTCACCGTGGCGGCGGATTGCCCGCGACGGATATCCTGGCGCTGGCGGTGTTCGAGGGCGCATTGCACGTGCTGGCGCCGGAGGGCTTGCTGGTGGCGGCCAGGCCGGACGGCGATCCGTTGATCATGCGGCGATATGCGCCGCGGGACGGAACTCGGCTGGTGGCGATGGCGGCCGACGCGACGCAATTGGTGGTGTTGGACGAGAAAGGTCGCTTGCTGCAGTTTCAAAACGACGCCTTTTTCGTGCTGGCCCCGGCGAAGGCGACGGCGGGGGCGCAGATGACCTTATACCAGGGGCGACCGGCGGTCGGCGGCCCGGCGGGTGATTTGTGGATGCTCACCGGCGCAGGCGACACGGCGCAGCGCGACACGCTGTGGCCCAAGAACGTCGCGGCGCAACCGGTGTTGGCGGTGGAGGGCGGCGAGGAGTCGCTGTGGGTCGGCACGGCGGGCGACCTGTGGCGCGTGGGGTCGTTCGGCGCGGAGTCGGCGCAAACCGGCGCGGCGGTGACGGCGATCGTCGAAGCGGACGACGGGGTCTGGCTGGGCGGCCCGACCGGTCGGCTGTGGAATCTGGATGGCGAGAAGGAATACGACGTGGGCGCGTCCATTCACGGCCTGCGCCGCGCGGGCGACGTTCTGCTGATCGCCGCCGACAACGGCGTATGGCGGCGCGCCGCGGGCGGAGACCCGGAACCGGCCTTGCCCGGCGAGCCCCTGCGACCCCTGCCGGAAGGTTACGTGTCGGCCATCGCGCCATTCACCGGCGGACGCCTGTTGGTGGGCACGCTCAACCGCGGCCTGGCGGTATTCGATCCGAAGGCGGGCAAAACCGTCGCCACGGCGCTGAGCCGCTTGGGCATCAACCGCGTGGTGATCGACGGTGCGAAGGTGTGGGTGGCCTCGACCAACGGCTTGTTTGTCTTGGATTCGAAGTTGGGTGTGCAGCGGATTTACAACAAAGAAGCGGGTTTGCCGCATCGTTATGTTTCATCGGTCGTGAGGCACGAGGGGAGCACCTACGTCAGCACGAGCCGGGGTTTGGCGGAGATCGGCACCGGCGGCGTGCGGGCCATCGACGCCTTTCACGGCCTGGCCGGTAACGCGTTGTACTGCCTGGCGGTGTTCGGCCGCGGCCTGGTGACCGGCGGCTTGTCGGGACTCACGCAGGTAGACACCGGGCGCGGCTTGCAGGCCCGGCGAAGCTGGACGGCGTCGGCGGGTGAATTGCCGCATAATTGGGTGCACGCCGTGGTGCCGGTCGATAAAGAGATTTTTGTGGGAACCTATGGTGGTGGTGTGGCGGTCGTAGGAGAAGACGGCAAAGTGCGGGTGATCACGGACACGGCGGGAATTTCGATCAATCCGGAAGCAGCGGTGCATCACGACGGCGTGTTATGTTTCGGAACGGTAACCCGCGGTTTGTTGGTGGGCCGCGGTTCCCGGTGGACGAGTTTCGATACGGGGCTGCCGTCCCGGAACGTGACGGCCTTGGCGGTCGTCGAGGACACCTTATGGGTCGGTACCGACCACGGTTTGGCGGGCTTGCCGTGGAATCAGGTCGCCGCAGCGGTGCGATGAGAGGGAGGCGTTGATGCGAGCGTGGACATGGGCTTTGGTTTTAGTGTTGGCCTGGGGCGGATTCGCCGCCGCGGATACCGGCGTACTCACGCCGTACATCGGCTCGCAAGAGCAGCCGGCCGACAGCCTTTCGTTGGACCACATGGAGATTCACCTGCGCGTCGACCACGGCATGACACACGTGGAGATCCTGCACGTCTACCAAAGCCATGCGTCGCGGATGTTGGAAGGCCGCTTTCGCATGGTCATTCCCGAGCAGGCCGACATCGACGGTTTCGCCGTGTGGGACGACCTGACCCGCATTCCCGGCGTGATCATGGAAAAGGCCGAGGCGCGGCGGCTGTTCGAGGAAATCGTGCGGCGGCAAATCGATCCCGGCCTCATGGAGACCGGCGACGAGCCCACCGTCGTCAACGAGTTTACCGCGCGTGTCGCGCCGATCGCGCCTTACGGCGGCAAACGCCTCGAAATGAGCTACCGCTGGCCCACGCCGATCGAGCGCGGCATGTTGGACATCGTGCTCCCGTTGCGCCCCGGCGCGGGCGGCGCCCAGCGGGTGGGGCGTTTGGTCATCGACATCGAAATCGAAGAGCTCGACGACCTGCCCATCGAGAGTGTGGCGTTTCACGGGGCCGAACTGCGGCCGGAAATCTTCAAGCGGGGCGAAAACTCGTTCACGGCGCACTATGAAGGCACGGACGTCGAGCTGAGCGAGGACCTGTCCTTCACCGTCGAGCTCAAGATGCCCGACACGTCGCTTAACGTGATCGCCTACCGCGATGTCGAGCACGTGGATTGGAGCATCAACCCCGGCAGCGGCGGGCATTTTCGCGACGCCGAAGGGTATTACCTGGCGCGCGTGTTGTTCGCCCCGCGCGAATCCAAAGCGGTGGGGCGGCGCAACGTGCTGTTCGTGGTCGACGGCAGCCTGTCCATGCTCGGCGATAAATTGCAGCGCACGGTCGAAATGATTCAAACCCTTACCGCGCAACTGGCGCCGGGCGACCGCATTGCCATGCTGTATGCCAACACGGAAACGCGGCGCGACAGCGGACCGCCGACCGCCGCCGATGCTGCGACGCGCGCGAAGCTGGACGACTTTTTGCGGAACCAAAACCTAGCCGGTGGGTTGGATCTGGGCGCGACGCTGACCCGTGCGGGCGAACTGCTGCCCGCTGAGGGTGAAAACATCGTCGTGTTGTTTTCCGACGGTCATCCGACGGCCGGGCTTCTGCGCTACCACGACATCGTGCAGGCGGTGAAAGCTTCGCCGCTAACCGAACGCGGAGCGCGGCTGTTTGCCGTGGGTGTGGGCAACGACGCCAATCGCACGCTGCTGACCGACTTGGCGGCGGCGGTTGACGGTCACTACACCTGGTGCGCCGACACGGCCGATGCGCAGGCGTTGGCCGAGACGGTCGCCGGTCGCATGTCGGCGATGGTGATGCGCGATATCCAGGTGAGCTTCGGCGATGCGGATAACCTCTTGGACTCCTACCCCGAGCGGCCGCCGGCAACTTTCGCGGGCAGTGAAACCGCGATCGTGGGGCGTTATCGCCGGCCGGGGAGCGACACCGTGACGCTGCAGTATCGGCCGGAAGACGGCCCGCCGGTGACGCGCACGTTTGTCGTGGAGTTGCCGGAAAAGGACACGGCCCACGACGGCATCCGACGCCGCTGGGCCAAGGCGCGTGTCGACTTCCTGCTCGGGCTGATCCGCCGCGACGGGGAAAAGCGGGAATGGGTGGACGAAATTATCGCGCTGTCCAAACGCTTCACCTTCGTGACGCCATACACGAGCTTTATCGCCGCGCCGCGCGCCTTGCTGCGGCCGCGCGTGATTCGCCCCGGCGACCCGATCCTGCGCGTGCAGACCGACCAGCCCGTGGCCGGGGTCTCCGCCGTGTTCCCGTGGGGCGTGGTCGCGCCGCTGACCTATTTGCCCGACGAGGACGTGTGGCAGGTTCGCTTCCTGGCCCCGGCGGGCTTCCCGGATGGGGCCTACGACTGCCAACTGGTGCTCAGCGACTACCAGGGTCGGCAATTCGTGGAGCCGAAAAGCTTTGTGCTCGACGGCAAAGCGCCGATCGTGAAGCGGGCCGGTTCGTGGCGACTGGTGGCCGGCGGCAACGCGCGCATCGCCGTGTATGCCGACTCCGATACGCGCACGCTGGCGGCGCGGTTGCCGTTTTCGGCCGCGACGTCGCTGCGTTGGGACGGTGAGGCCAAGGCGAATGTGGGGTATCTGGACATACCGGCGGGCGCTCCGCCGGGGCCGACGGTTCTGGAAATCTACGCGGAGGATACGGCCCACAACGTCAGCCGAACGGCGATCGATGTGGAGGTGATCCATGAATAAGCGCAGGACCCGAACCGGTGGATGGATCGTGGCGGCATCCGTCGTGTTGGCGACGATGTTAGGCGTGTTGTTGTGGTCGGTCCGCGACGGGCGCACGGCCTCTTGGGCCCTGGCGGGATTGCCGGGCAGCCAGGAGCGCATCGCGTCGTTCCCGGAAATCGTGAAGTTGTCGCAGAATCAGTTGCGGCCCATCGGCGACCTGGGCGCGCCGCCGTTCACGTTGGCCGACGGCGATTTCCCGGCCATCACCCCGACCGTGGAGAAGCAGAGCCTGCTCGGGGCCGACGCCCTGGCCCCGCGGCCGCCGCAACGCATCGTGAACGACCTATCGGGCCGCAACGCCTGGACGGCCGTTGAAGCCGCCGCGCTCGTGGGCGCGTACCTGGATTTGGGAAACGTCGAACAGGCCGTCGCCGTGCGGCGCGCGATGGTGGACGCGGCGCCGGACGATGACGAGACGCGGCGTGTTCTGCTGGATCTGCTGAGCGAACAGAACTTGGTCGGCGAATGGCTGGCGGCTTTGGACGAGTACATGGACGTGATTTTCGCGGAGGGGCCGAGCCTCACCGACAAAAAGGCACGCGTGAAAATGATTCAGCGGGCCGAGGGCTTGCTGGAGCAGCGGCGGTCGATGACGCGTCGCGCGTTGTTGCCCGAGACCGACAACGAGGCGTTTCGCGTCAAGTTGATCGATGCCTTTCCCAAGAGTGAGATGTTGATTCTTAGTTGGTCGCGGGAACTTAAGGACGCCGGCCGCTGCGACGACGTCGTCGCGCTGGTCGAGCCGCGGCTGGCCCGCTACGGGCCGAGTGTCGGACTATGGGAAATGATCGCCGGGTGTTACGAAAATCGCGGTCGCTTGGACGAGGTGACCACGAAGTTGGAGCAGGATCTGGACCCGGCGGAGGATCTGCGGTTTTCGCTGTACGCCGAACTATTGCGCAAAACCAAACGGCTCGATGCGCGGTTGGAGCAGGTGCGGGGCGCGTTGGCCGACAATCCCACGGTCAGCGATTTGTATGTGCTGGTGAACTTGGTGGAGCACAAAGAGGCCAAGGCGGTGTATGACCGCTATGCGCCGCAGATTGCCGCGCGCGCGCAGGTCGAGGAATTGCTGGCGCTGGCCAAGGTGGCCGGGCGGGTCGGCGGTTCGGTCGAGAGCGCGGGGTTGTATCTCGACGCGGCCGTGCTGGGCGGTGAAGAGAACCCGAAATTGTGGCTGCAGGCGGCGCAATGGATCAACGACCAAGGCGCGGTGGCCTGGCCCTTGGCGGCGTCCCCGGCGACGGCGCTTCGACCGAATTACACCGATACCGGCCCCGGCGTGGTCGGCGGCCTGCTGTCGCTGGGCACGAATCGGATGAACGCGCCCGAAGGGATGCGCGACCTGCCGAAGGTGGGCGCTCGGTTCGTGGCGAGTGCGCGCGCGACGCAACTGGCGCGGCGGGCATGGCTCAAGACCCAAGATCCGCAAACCGGTTTCGCGGCGGCGTCTTTTATCATCTCGATGCTCTCGTGCACCAAGCAACCCGACCGCATGGATCAATGGGCCGCGCAAACCTTCGATCGGTTCGGCCCCGACCAACTCGACGCAACCGAGGTGTTGGTCTGGCATGCCGACGCGGCGCGGCTGCGCAAGGATGTCGAGGGGGAAATCGCGGCCCTGCAGAGGGCGGTGGAGCACGGGCGCAAACTTGAACAACACGAAGCGGCCGACGCTGCCCAAGAACGGCTGGAAAACCGTCTCGTGGCCGAGAAGCGTTATGCGGCTGTCGTAGCGCTCAAGTGGGATCGTGTCGAGCGTTTCCCGGACGATGAAAACGCGATGCGCGACCTGCTTTCGTTCGCCGAGCGTTACAAGATGTTCGAGGATGTCGAGCGCGCCTACCGGCTGGGCATCAAGCGTTTCGACCAGCGCACCTGGTCGGACAAGTTCGCCCGGTGGCTGTTGCGCCGCCATCGGCAAGCCGATTTCGAAACCTTGGTGGACGAGATGGCCCGTGCCATGGGCGAAGGAGACCTGGGCCGTTTTCTGAACGACCACGTGCAGTACCGCTCCAAACGCGACGCGCAGGACTGGTTTTTCGAAAAGATCTACCTGATTGCCGTCGAGCGCTTCCCGGCCAATATTTCGCTCAACAAGCGCCTGCTGGATTTCTACGACTACAAAGGCTGGAGCCACCGAAACCCGCGTCAGGAATTCCAAGTCAAGTTCCTCGACCTGGCCCTGCGAATCGCGGCGCTCGACGACACCGTGCCGCCGCGGTTGCTGGCCCGCCTCGGCCAACACGACATGCTGCGCGGCGCCATCGCCAAAATGGAACAGCAAAGCCAGTTGCAGCCCGTCGAAGTGTATCTATGGACGCGCGCCCAGCAGCACCTGGCCCGCCCGGAAGCGGCGCGGCAGGGCTATGACATGCTGGCCCGTCATTGGCCGCGCCACCCGGCGGTGACGCAAGCGCTGGCCACGGTCTCGCGCAGCCTCGGTAACAGCTATTACGTGCGCGACGCGCAACTGTATCAAGCCGCAGCGGAACATTACGGCGCCCTGGCCGCCCGGCGACCGCTGAACACCGAACTGCCGACGTTGCAGGGCGAGGCGTGGGTCGAAGCGGGTCGGCCGCGGGAGGCGGCAACGGTTTGGGAGAGCATCATCGCCATGGCCCCCGGCGAGGAATCGCGCTGGCTGGAAGTGGCGACACTGTACTGGGATTACTACCTGGCCGAGCAAGCCAAGCACACGCTGCAAAACGCGCGCACGCGGCTATCGGAGCCGGATCTCTACGCCAAGGAAATGGCCTACTTGTTGGAAGACGAGGGCCGGGTCGACGACGCGGTCGCGGAGTTGGTCAAAGTGATGTTGGGCGTGGACCGCTGGATGCCCGCGTACGCCGAAGTGCAGCGCCGGCTGGACTATGTCGTGCGCAAGAAGAAGACCACCGCGGCCAAGGTCGAAGCGGCCTTCTGGCGGCGACTGCGGCGCGAGGGTCGACGCGACAGCGAAGGCCTGCAATACGTCAACTACCTGCGCCGCCGCGGGGAAATCGCCAAGGCGAAGCGTGCGGCGTACAATCTGCTGCCGCTGTATGAGAAAACTGTCTTTGCCGAGGGCGCTTACAAATTTTTTGCCCAGTACGGCGATCACCGGGGGGGCGAAACCTGCCTGCGGCGCCTACTGAAAATCAGCGAACGAGACCCCGGCATGCTGCGTCGCGCGGCCGGTTACTACGAGGGTCGCGGTCACTTGGCGAAAGCGGACAAGATCGTCAATGAACTGCTGTCGCGGGCCGAAACGCCTTCGGAGAAGACCGGTAAACAGCGCTTCGCGGCGGAGTACTTCTGGCGTACCAAACGGCAAGACCGCGCCCTGGAATTCTACCGCCGCATCGCCGAACGCGACGACGGCTCGCACACCGCCGCCTGGATCACCTATGCCGCCCGCGCCCGCGAACACGGCCAGGCCGATCGAGCGCTGGCGGCGCTGCTAAAGCTGCACGAAAAAGAGCCCCTCGACGATTCGATCAACGAGGCGATCGCCGCCGCCTACGCTGCTCGGCAAGACCGGGAAGGCTTGGTGGCGTTCTACGAGGACATCCTGCAGACCTTGCAGCGCTCGAACTGGAGCCGCCGCAACCGGCAGAACCGGGAAACCGCGATGCGCACCCAACTGATCGCGGCGCTCACGGAGATGGGTCGCCGGCGCGAGGCGATCGAGCATCACATCAAGATCGTCAACCTGAAATCGCCGGACACCGAGGTTGTGGAAAGCGCCATCGCCTACGCGCAGCGCTACGATCAGGTCGCCCCGCTGCTGGCCTACTACGAGCGGGAAAGCAAGCGCGCGCATCGTGATTTCCGCTGGCAATACGTGACCGCGCAAATTTACGAGGCCGAAGGCCGGTACGCCGACGCGGCCATGCTGCTGGGCAAGGCCGTTATCAACGAGCCGCAGCGTATCGATCTGCTGGAACGACGCGCGCTCGTGCTGATCAAGGCCGGCAACTTCGACGGCGCGGTCGAGGTCTACAAAACGCTCGACGGCCGCCGCCTGACCGGCGACGACTATCAAATGCGCATCGCCGAGGTGCTGTATGTCGCCAAGCGGCCGGCGGAAGCCGAGGCGTGGCTGGACGAAGTGCTCGGGGCCGAAGATATCGACCACATGCGGCAAGTGAAAGCCGCCTTTTTGGCCGACCGTTTCGGGCGCGCCGTGGCCGCGCGGCGTTACGCGGGCGAGGCCATGGCGGCGATTTTGGATCAGCCGGAAAAGCGGTCGACGGGCACTGATTTCTACGAACTGTGGCTGCGCAGCGAAATGCAGACCACCGGCGTCCAACGAGCGTTGCAAGCCTTGGAGCAGACCAGAGGTCACTTCGAGGCGGCGTCGGCCGTGGCTCATCCGATCGGTCGCAAACGTATCCGGCAGACGCTCAACCAGTTGCACGGCTTGACGCGGGCTTTCCTCGCCACGTGGCTGGGCGAGTACGCCACGGCTGCCGAGCGCGACGCAGCCGGCGCATCTTTCGACCGGTTGGTTCGGGCGGAAATCGAAGATGCGAACGAAAGACGGCGCGACCGAGCCTACGGGCGGGCCATTACAGCAGCCACCACGGCCGGTCTGCCCGATTTGGCGTCACGCCTGCGCGGCGAACGCCTGCCGGAAATGGACGAACGCGCCACGAGTCGAAGCAACAGCGTGATGGCTCTGCTGCCCAAGCGCATGGCTACCGAGCCCTTTGATGAACTGCTGGCCGAAATCGACGGTTTGCCCAAATTCAATCGGTACGGACATCGGAACGTGGCGCAGCTCAAGGCGAACATGGCGCGGGCGCTTGGATTTAGGGAAATCGAACGGACCGCGTTGCGGCAAATGATGGCCTTTGACCGCGAGAACGATTGCCTGCGCAATCCGCAAGGATACGAGGCGCGGTACTTTTCGCTTTTGTCCCCGGCGGAACTCGATGAGCTTTGCGCCAAGCCGTATAAGCATTCCGGCCCGTTGTTGACCTGGTTGGCCAGGCAGCACGAAACCGCGCGCGCCGTGCAGGTCATCGACGCGAGATACAAAAACAACGACTCGCTGTGGAAACTGGCGGTCAAAACGCTGCTGTACCAGCACGACGAGAAGTTCGTTGCCGAAACTCGCGCGGGTTACCAAGAGATGCTCGGCCTGCCCTTGGCGATCGGGCGTTGGGCCGACGAAGAGGAAGGTCAACACTGGGCCGGTCGCCTCTGGACTCATTACGCGCACCGCTACGGCGCCTGGCTGGCGCTGCAGGACGACGAGCAAGCGCTCGATATGCTCTACGCCCGACCCGAGCGGTGGCCGATCACTCAGAAGGCGTATTTGGACGTGGTCCGGGCGCTGGACGAAGCCGGTCAACACAAGGACGCGGCGGAGTTCCTGGATCGGGCGGGTCAGTTCGGCCGCACCGAAACGCTGATATTGGCGCGCGCCGATCACTTCAAGGCGCAAGGCAAAAAGCGCGACGCGGCGCGGGAGTACGACAAGCTCCTCGAGGGCCGGATCACGCTTCATCGGGTCACCGAGTACGCGAAACTGATGGCCGAAATCGGATACGCCAAAGAGGGCATGAAGCGTTGGAGTGACGAGTTGGCCGACCGCCTCCCGCGATTGGGCGCGTACGATCGTCGTGGGGCCGTGATTGCGCTGTCCCGTTTCGTGACGGAGCATTTTGGCGCCAAGCGAGCGACGGACGAGGTTACCGGCCTGCTGGCGACGCCCCATTTCGACACGCAGGATTTGCGCGCACTGGCCGAAGGCAAGAAATTGCCGGACAACCTGACGCTGTGGCTCTGGGCGGTGTCGGTGGAGCGGATCGCCGATGATCCGCGTGCCACCACCTACGCGAAAACATCGCTGGCGCGCGCGGCGCTGGTGCACGGCCTGGGTGCCGAACAGGAGCCGCTGTGCGCCGGGGCTCTCGCCCTGCTCAAAAAAATCGCGCCCGAGGAATACGAAGACCAATCGATTCGCTTGCAGCGCTTGCGTTACCTGCTGCTGGCCGAGGGCGTGAACGCGGCCGGGAAAACCGCAAGGGCTTGGGCGGGCAAAACCGGCGACTATCGTTTCGCCGGGCGCATGGCGAAGATCTTCGCCGACGCCGGGCAGCGGGATACGGCGGATCGGGTGTGGATCGCCTACTACGATCACGACAGCGAAGACGTGCGGCGCGACATCGACTGGTACATCCAGACGCGGGAGGATCGCCGCCGTGAAAACATGACGGCCTTGCTGATTATGGAAGCGCTGCTGCGCCAAGATCGCGAGGCCGACGCCATGCAACTGGCCACGGCGCTGGAAAACAATGCCGGGGA
This sequence comes from Candidatus Lernaella stagnicola, assembly GCA_030765525.1. Taxonomy (NCBI): domain Bacteria; phylum Candidatus Lernaellota; class Candidatus Lernaellaia; order Candidatus Lernaellales; family Candidatus Lernaellaceae; genus Candidatus Lernaella; species Candidatus Lernaella stagnicola. Next base: position 19,396 of record JAVCCK010000046.1, on the reverse strand, counting down.
AGATGCGATTCTCCTTTCTTACCTGGCCCGCGCCATGGCCGATAACGCCGCGACCGACGCCGCGAAACGGCTGGCGAACAAGGCCGTTGATCTCGCGCCACGCTCCGTCGAAACCAACCGCGAGGTGGCCGTCGTATTTGTGATACTGGGTCGGGAAAAGCGCGCGGCGCAGGTGCTTTCCGATGCGTGGCAGCAACGCGTATTCGGCCAAAAAGAGCTGGGCAAACTACTTAGCGACATGGTTGCGGCCGTGCCCCGCGGTCGCGGCGGCGATTGGCAGGCGGCGGCCGAAATGCTGCCCGCGCCGCTACGGGAACTCACGCTGGCGTACTGGTTCGTGCACGAGGAGAATGCCGAAGAGGCCCGCGCGGCGTTGACGAATCTGGGACCCCCGCTCCGGTACCCGCGCCTCGTGTGGTCGTTACGCGCGGCGGCGGAGCGGTTGGCCGCGAACACCAAGGCCGAGCGAATCGCGTGGGGCCGCACCCTGCATTTGAACCCGGACGACTCGCGCGCGGCGCGCCGGCTGGCCTGGTTGCAATTGGCTGACGAACCTTTCGGCGGGTTGCTGCGGCTGCATCGTCAGGGCATGCCGATCAACCCGGCGGGTTATGCCGACGGCCTGGCAGGCAATCCTTTCGAAAGCCGCCGCTTCACCCAATGGCTCAAGAAGGTGCCGGAACAGGAGCGCGAAGCGTTGGCGCTGAGCATTGCCGAAGCGGCGAGCCGTATCGGTTTGTTGGGCGTGGCGACACTCGTGGCGGAAACGGCCCGCGACCTGCGCGGCGATAAAGCGTCGCGAAGCCTGCGCCGGCGCGCCGAGAAATTGAGAGACGAATGGAACGAACAACTCGCGGCGCGGCCCACGGTGTTCGTCCCCAGTCTGGAGAAGGCACAGTGAGGAGACCGATGATGCGAAAAGCGACGTTGCTGGTGATGGTGATGGTCGGTGCTTGGGCCTGGGTTGCGAGCGCCGCCGCGGCCGAATCGCTGCTGGCGCAGGTGCCCGACCGGCCTCTGATTGCGGTGCATGCGAAAGACCTGGGCCGTTTGGTCGACAAATTGAAGACATTGCCGGCGGCGCAAACCTACTTGAAAAGCAAGGCCCGCGACGCCTACGCCGACTCGAAGCTGGCCCTGAAACTCGCGGCCCGCGCCAAGAATCTCAGCACGCTGGCCGGGATGGATTTGACCTTCGAGACGCTGGTCAAACACGCCCGTTCGGAAACGGTCCTGGCGCTGTACGACATCGGCGAGCTCGAGTTTTTGATTCTGGCCCGCATGAGCCCGGCCGCGCAGGCGGAGTTGTCGTTCGTTAAAAAGCGCGCCGATTTCACCGAGCGCGTCTACGCGGGACATACCTACCGCGCGAAAATCGACTACGACGCGGGCTTCTCATTCGTCTTTTATCAGGAAGGCGATTTGCTCCTTGTCTCCTCGGTGCCTGAATTGATCGAAGGCGCACTGCTGGCGCGCGACGCCGACGCCAAGCAACCGCGCTTGGTGGACGAGGCCGATTGGCGGGCGATTGTGAAGCAAGACGAGTTCGGCGGGGCCGATGCCCGCCTGTTCGTCGACTTGAAACGTTTGGTGAAGGACCGCTATTTCCGCAACTACTGGGTGTGGCGCAATTGGCGCGCCTTTGAGGGCACGCGCGCGGCGGGCGCCGGCTTTTGGTGCGAAAGCGATGCCGTCACCGAACGCCGGGTGCTGCTTGGCCCGACGATGGACGCCCCAAAGACGCGAATCCGATACACGGGCGCGGGCATGCAGGAGTACGCGGCCGGCGGCGAGAGGACGAGCGTCGATCTCGCGGCGCATTTCGGCTGGTCTGAAGTCGACCTGGATTGGGATCAACAAACGCGGTCGCGGCTGCTGATCGTTGAGCCCTACGCCGACCCGAATACGGGTCTGACGGACGTGCACCGGGCGGCGGTCGTGGAGTGCGATGTGTCACCCGCGGCGGCGTTGTCGGCCGTGGCCGAGCAAGTGCGCAAGGAGCATCCGGCGCTGGTCGCTCGCCTGCAGGTGCGGGAGACGCCAACCGGTGCGGTGCTCGACGTAGTACCCGGGCTGGCGGGCCTGGCGGCGCAGCGGTTGGGTCCGCACTTGGTTCTGGCCAACGACGCCGCGTACTTGGAGGAGGTCACCGGCAAACTTAGGACCAAAGAAAACCGGCACATTCGCGTATCGCGCGTCGACAAGGCGGCGGCGCGGCAGTTGGTGACGTTTCTCACCCAAGCCGATCAACTGCGCGTCGTGTACGGCGCGGAGTTTCTCACGGAGATCCTGCCGGATCTACTGCGCGCGGCGGCCGAATTCTCGGAGTTCACCACCGAGACCACACCCTTCGCGGGCGGTTTGATGCAGGAGACCCATTGGCGTTGAGACGATTGATCCCGGTGTTGCTCCTGTGGCTGCTGCCGAGTATGGCGGCGGCGGCAGGCCCGGCGCAGGCGGTGTGGTTGTTCGACGCCGAAAGCGGCTTGCTGCTGCGAACCGAGCACGCGGGCTCCCCGGCGGATCAGGCCGCATTGGCGCGAGTCGGCCCCGGCTCGACACTAAAACCCTTCTTGTTGTTGGCGGCTCTGCAAGGCGGTTTGAACGCCCGGCAGACCGTCCTTTGCCCGTCCCGACCCATCGCTGCGCCGCCGGAAACGCGGTGTTGGCTCGCGGCGGGGCATGGCGCGACGGACCTGCGGCGCGGGGTGGCGCACTCCTGCTCGACCTATGCGCGGCACGCTTGCCGGCACGTGGACGCCGACCGCTATCGCCGGTTGCTTAGCGAGGCCGGATTTCACGACCTGCCGGACGCGGCGAATTTTCGCGCGATGGGTTGCGAGGGTTGGATGGGCGCGCAGCCGGGCATCGCGGCGACCGCGGCGGAACTGGCGCAGGCGTACCGTTGGCTGTGGAAGGAATTGCGCGGCCGAAAAGGCGCGGGCCCGGCGGCTTTGCGGGCCGGACTGACCGAAGCGTGCTTGACCGGAACCGCGGCGGGCGTGCGCCGGGGCCGGGCGCTGCTTTCGGTGGCGGGCAAGACCGGCACGAGCGCCGGGCCGAGCGGTCGGCAGGTCGGGGTTTTTGTCGGTTTGACGCCGGTGGAGAAGCCGAGGCGGATCATCGTGGTGATGATGCTCGATGGTGACGGCGCCACGGCGGCGGAACTGGCCGGACGCGTTTTGGCGAAGCAGAGTTTTACCGCGCCGTGACGGCGCAGCGAACGCCCTTGTCGTCCAGGCGTACGCCGGCGTGCCAGATTTGCCGGTAGTAGGACGGCGCTTCGGCGAGGCCCGAATACCACGACGAGCCGCGTGCCACGTAATGGTGAGCGGGTAAAGATTCCGCGGTGGTCACCCACTCCTTCACGTTTCCGCACATGTGACGCAGACCCGAGGCCGTGTCGCCCGCCGCGAGGGCGGTGACCGGCGCGGAATAGGGGTAGCCGTCATTCCAATCGGCGGTGGCCCAATCCATCTCACACTGCGCGCCGCATAAGTTGGCGCGTTTCCCGGTCGGCGGCTCTTCGCCCCAGGGGTAGGTTGCGCCTTGTGCCCCGCGGGCGGCGCGTTCCCATTCGAACTCGCCGGGCAGTCGTTTGCCGCGCCACAGGCAGTAGCGTTCGGCCTGCTTGTAAGAAAGAAGCGCCGGGTGATCGGGCAGCCAGTGATCGCGGATGATGGGCATCTTTTCGATGGGGAGGCATTGCTTCGCGGCTACGCATTCGTTGTATTGCGCGTTGCTGGTTTCGTAGCGATCGAGATAGAACGCGGGCACGCGATGGGTCCCGGCGGGCAGGTGCTGGTCGTCACGCAACGCGACCCCGGAGGTGCCCAGAGGCACCGTGATGCTCGGCAAACGGACCATGTCGCGCAAGTCGGCGCGGTGGGACGAAAGGTTCCAGCGGATGTTGGTTTGCAGGTGGTCGACCAGTTCTTTTTGCCAGCGCGCGTCGGGCGCCTCATCGAAGCCGTAGGCGTACACGGAGCGCACGGGGTCCAGGTCGCCCGCGTTGGGGGCGGCCGGTGTGGATTGCGGCGACGTTGTCGACTCAGGCGGCGGCGCGGTCGGATTCTTATCGCACGCGACCAGACCGGTCAGGCAAAGCAGGCCGAGCGCCAGTCGCAACCAGTAACGCGGAGGGTTCATCATGGCCGTCAACTTAGCGTTAACCGCCGGTGTCAACAATCGGGCGCCGGGCGCAACCTTGACATCCATTCGCCGTCACCGTACCGTTTTTTTTCGCCCCATAAAAAGGATCGAAACTACAATGAGCGAGTCGAAGAACCTCGTCGGCCGGCTGGTCGACGCAAGCGAAGAGAAGTTGCAGGACATCGCCGATGAACTCTTGTCCAACCCCCGCTTCGCCGAAGCGCTGGGCCGGGCGATTCGACGCGCCGACGAAACCAAAGGCGCCGTCGACCGCAATCTGCGCTTGGTGCTCAACATGGTCAACGTGCCCACGAAGGCCGACTACGACGACTTGGTGCGCAAGGTCGTGAAGTTGGGCGACACGATCAGCAAAATGGAAACGCGGCTCGACGCCATGGCCTCCCGGTTGGAGAAATTGGCCGACCGATGGGAAGAAGCGAACGGTCGTTAGCGCGGTCGCCGAGAGGAGAAAAACCGTGATGCGGAAAATCGCTTTCGTCAACGAAAAGGGCGGCAGTTGCAAGACGACGTTCGCCGTGAACATCTCCTCGTACCTGGCGCGGCGCGGCGACAAGGTCTGCTTGATCGACATGGACCCGCAGGGGCAAGTGGGCAAGTCCCTGGGCTTCGATGTGGTGGCGATTCAACCGAGCATATTCGATGTGTTGACCAATCCGGATGTCGCGGCCCGCGACGCCGTATTTTCGACCTCCGATGAAAACCTGAACGTGATCGTCGCCAACAAGTCGCTGGTGGATTTCACCGTGCTGACCGCGAACGACGAAGACCGCGTGTTCAAGTTGAAGAACAAGCTCGACCGCCTGCGGGGTTACGATTGGATCGTCATCGACAGCCCGCCGTCGTTGGGTTTACTGACGCTCAACATCATGATGGCGGTTAAGGAAATCGTCATTCCGGTGAGTCTTACGTACCTGGCGCTGGACGGCGCGAGCGAGATTCTGGAGACCGTCGAGAACGTTCGCCGAACGTACAAGAAGCGCGATTTGAAAATCTCGATGGTCGTGCCGACCTTGTATCGCCGCACCCGCCTCGCCGACGCGATTTTGGGCAAGCTGCGGGAGTTCTTCGGCGAAAGCCTGGCGAAGTCGGTCATCGGGTACAACGTGGCGATCGACGAAGCGCAAAGCATGGGCCAGACCATCTGGGATTACGCGCCCCGCAGCCGCGGCGCCGAAATGCTCTCGGCCTTAGCCGAAGAAATTATCGCCGTCGACGACTGACCGCCCGCCTTTCCAATGAGATCAATCAGGAAGGGTCGCCAACGCCGCGATAATGCCGGCACGGGCGCGCTCGCGCAGGGCTTCCAAGTCCGTAGCCCCGGCGAAGGGGTCGGGGTCGGCTAACAATTGTTCGACTTTTTCCGTCATTGCCGCCGGCCAGTTGTCATCCAGCGGAACCAACCAACGCGATAGACCGAGATCCGCCACCAGGCTGCGCACTTTCGGCGCGTAATCGAGCGCGACAAAGGGCGTGCGCATGCGGTTGGCGAACAACACCGGGTGCATGCGGAACGAAACCAGCGCGCGCAAGCGACCGATCACACCAAGCAAAGTGCGTGCGGGCCAGTCGCGAATCGGCGCGACACGCGGCAGGTCATCGGCGCGGGAGGCGATGCGGTGGGCGACGATTTCGTCCTCGGGCAGCATCGTGGGCAGCAGCACAACCGCATGACCAGCCGCCTCCAGACGGCGGACCAGATCGGCCAGCGAAGCGATCATCGTGTCCACCAAGCGCGTGTCGGGCCGGTACAAATCGGCGAGCTTGAACCACGCGCAGGGCACCAGGCCTACGACCGGCCGTTGTTCGGAACCCACCAGTTGGGTCCAGGCTTCCTCGATAAGTTCCGGCGGAGCGGGGTCGAGCAGGTGGGCCGTGTCGGCGGCGACTGAGGCCGATTGACGCACGCCCGCGCCGCGCAGCACTTTCGCCGAGTGTTCGTCACGCACGACGAGCGGCTCGACGCCGTGCAGGCCGTGCCGCGCCAGTCGGCGACCCGCGGCCGTGGCCAAGGGGCCGACGCCGACGTTGACGAAACCCGCGCTGCGCCCGCGCCATCGCGACCACACGATGGGGGCGAGGATTCCGGCCAGCGTGGTCAGGGAAAGATCGTGAATCCAATGCCCACCGGCATACCAGAGCGCCTGCGTTCCGGCCAGTTCGCGCAGGAAGCGCACGACGCCGACGGGCAACCAGTACATCCAATCGAAACGCCGCGCGTGCCGGGCGTCGAGGGCGAGTTGATGCAGGACGCCGTCGGCAGCCACGGGGTCGTCGGGGATCCAGGCGGCGTCGAAACCGCCGGGGCCGTAGGTGACCATTCGCAGGTGAAGCGTCGGTGAAACGTCGCGTATGCCATCGACGAAGGCGCGCCAGATGGCTTCATCGCCGAGGTTGCCGCAGCGGTACAATCCGAGCAAGCCGAGGGTGGTTTCCGCCATGGCGCGACGTTACCACATTCGCGCGGCGGCCGCGATCAATCCCGCGGAATATTGATGTGAATATCGTAATCGCCGTCAATCGTTTGCGGGCCGGTGTAATAAGGCCGGGCGAGATCGCGTTCGGGAGGGAAAAACACGAACTCGAACATGTCGGCCGGCGTGACGATCTCAAAACGGCCCTTGGTGTCGGTGATCAGCGAAGCGAAACGGCTCGATGAATTCATTTCCACCCGCCAAAGCGGCGCCTTCTCGCCGGCCAGGCGCACTTGTCCGGCCAGCGTGTGCAGTTCGATGGAAAGCGGAAGGTTCATCTCGCCGGTGACGGGGAAATCCATCAATTCGTAGTACACGCCGGCGACGACGGGGCCTTCGAGGCCGTCCTCACGACTCACTTTGAGGTTGTAGATGCCGGGATGTAGATCGAGCAGAAACCCGCCGTCCTCGGTCGTCGTCCAACACATGCTGATCGGCAGCGCGAAGGGGTCACCGTCGAAATCGAACGCGCAGACGTTGAAATCGGCCAGCGGTTCCTCGTCCTGATCGGTCAGAACGCCGCTGACTCGAGCGCCGGGGCTCAGACTCCACGTGTAGGTGTTTTCGGCATCGATACGCACGCCGGTGAGTCGCGTGGCGGACGCGCCCAGCCCGGCGTCGGGCGAAAGGAAGACATCGTAATTGCCGGCAATCACGCGGGCGTCGCATTCTCCCGGGTACTGAAGCGAAACGCTGAAACGCTCGTCTTCGAGATTACGCAATTGAATGCGGACATTATTCGTAAATCGCTCGCCGGCGAAGCGCACCGCGATATCAATATCGACGTAGTCGAATTCGTAATTTCGTTCGGTGTCGGCGTTGAGGTAGAGATGATCGAAAGAGAAGTTGGGCACCGCCGGCAACCAGGGGCACGCATGATACGGATCGCTGAGATTGACGAAGTATTCGCCCGGCGAAAGGAAGGTCGTATATTCCCCCGCAATGTCCGTGTACACGCTGCCCATGGCGACATGCTTGTCGGCCACGAAATGCGGCGTGACGGCCAGTTCGTGCAAACCCTCGCCGTTGCGATCGGTGATCTGTCCGAAGAGCATCAGGCCTTCGTCGAGGTGGGCGGAGAAAACGTCGTCGGCGTCAAACCTGAACTGGGGCAGGTAGTAGGGAGCCAGCGTCGTTTCCTCCGGCGGCTGCGCCAGCAGGGTGTAATCGCCGGGATACAGCGGAATGTCGAACTCGCCGGAGAAGTCGGTCGTGGCGGCGCCGACCACGCCGTATTCGGCAACGTGGAAGATTTGTACGCCCGCGGCGGCAAGATCGTCGCCGTCGTCGCCGGCGATGTGCCCGCTGAGGTAGTGGTAGCGCAGCGTGAAATCGAATTGCTCATCGTCGGTGAAATAGGTTTCGGCCAACAGCGTGGTTTCACCGATCGGAATACCCGGTACGCCGTCCCAATCCGAATTGAGGGCGTGTAATTCGGCCGGCCCTTGGCGGACCAACAGGTCAAAAAGTCCGCTGGAACCGGTGCGGCTGCTATCTGATCCGGCGGTGGAAAACACGTCCAAGCCTTCGATCGGTTCGCCGTCGCGGTCGCGCACCACGCCGGTCAGCCACGCAAAGGGCGTCAGGGCGTCGCGCACCGTTACGCCTTCGAGCGCTACGACTCTTCCCTGGTTGCCTTCGACTTGAACGTCGTACACGTCGGGAATGAAACCCGACGGCACGGTGACGACCACCACGGTAGCCGAGAGGCGCGTGAAATTCTCCAGGAGCGTGTCGGCGAAACGGATTTCGTCCACGGTTTCCGGCAGCTTATTCGCGGTGATCGTGACGATGGTGGGAAGGAGGTTCTCGAACTCGTCGGGCTCGATGCTCTCGATTACCGCACCGTCGAGCGGATGATCGTCGTCGTCATCATCGCTCTCGGATCGCCCGTTGTCGTGATTCGCGTCACCCCCACCGCTGCAGGCCGCCAGTGCCAAGCCGACGACGCAAAGGCACAGAAGCAGACACCACCGCCTTTGGTGTAGAGATTTCATGGCGGGCATCCCCCAGAATGAAGCCATGTTTCCCGTGTGTCGGCGCATTACTTCCAATAGCATGTGGGCGGGATGGAAAGCGTGCCATCAAAACAACCGACACAACATCACTTTTCAATTAAGAAGATTACCGAGGCCGACGGCGCGGCACAAGACGTCTGGCGCAAAAACCGCGAGATTTGACTGAATCTTGATTAGTCGGCGTCACCGTCCGCCGCCGGCGTTTGGGTGCCGTTGGCGGTAAGTAGAACTTCGCCGGAGATATAGCGCTGCGTGCGGACATCCTGCGGCGCCGTGAAGAATTGCTCGGCCGGGGCATGTTCGATCAGTTCGCCCAAATACATGAACAGAACGTGATCGGCGATGCGGCGGGCCTGGCGCAGGATATGAGTGACGACGATGATCGAATAGTCGCTCTTCAGCAGTTGAAAACGTTTTTCAATGGCATTGGCGGAAATCGGGTCGAGGGCGGAAGTGGGCTCGTCGGCGAGGATGACTTCCGGTTCGACCGACAGCGTGCGGGCGAGTGCCAGGCGCTGTTGTTGGCCGATGGAAAGGCGCGAGGCGGGCGAGGTGAGGCGATCTTTGACTTCCTCCCACAAACCGGCCAGGCGCAGATAGAATTCGACCAGCAGGGTCAATTCGCCGCGCTTGACCGATTGCGCCTGCTTCAGGGCCGCGTCGGGGTCAAAATCGGGTAGTTCGTGGCGCCGCATATGGTGGGCGAGTCGGGCGAGGAGGTCGTCGCCCTTCATGCCGTGGATGCGCGGCCCGAAGGTGATGTTGTCGGTAATCGACATGGGCAGGGGGTAGGGGCGCTGGGCGAGGTAGCCGATTTTCTTGCGCAGCGACAACACGTCGGCGTCGGACGCCAGGATGTTTTGGCCGTCGATGAGTATCTGGCCCTCGGCGCGCGTGCCGTCGTAGAGGTCGATCAGGCGGTTCAAGCTTTTCAGCAAGGTTGTTTTGCCGCATCCCGATGGCCCGATGATGGCGGTAATATTGCCGTCAGGGATATCGACGGACACGTCCTTGAGGGCATGTTCATTGCCGTAAAAGACGTTGAGATGGCGGACGCTGATGTGCGGCATAACTCTTTCCTACCGTATGATGTTTCTCGACAAGCGGTGATGGAGCAACCGGGCGATCAAATTCACCGCCAACACGATCACCAACAAAATCAACGCCGCTGCGTAGGCGCGTTGCTGTACTTCCGGAAACGGCGTGCCGATCTGGAAAAACACGGCCAGGGGCAACGACGCCACCGGGTCAAAAATCGAGCGCGGCATGAAATCCGTATAGCCCGCGGTGAACAAAATGGACGCCGCGTCGCCGATGCCCCGCCCGAAGGCCAGCATCATGCCGGTGATGATTCCCGGCAGCGCTTGGCGAAACACGACGCCTACCGAAGTTTCCAGTTTCGTGGCGCCCAATGAGTAAGAAATTTCTTTCAGCTCGACCGGCACCATGCGAATGATTTCGTCCATGGCGCGGGTCATGATCGGCAGCATGAGAAACGATAGGGCGATAATGCCGCCCAGCATCGAGACGTGCAGCCCGAAAAACACCATGATCACGAAACCAAACGCGCCGTATACGATGGAGGGCGTGCCCCACAGGATATCGAGCGCCAGCTTGGTGACCGCGGCCAGGGTGCGATTCGTGTACTCGCGTTGCAGGGCGAAAGCGACCGGCAGGGAGATGAACAGCGACACAAACATTGCGCCAAAACCCAGACACAGGGAGCCGACGATGGCGTTGGCGATCCCGCCGCCTTTGCCCAGATAGTACCCGCCCTTGGGTGTCTGAAAAATCATTTCGAGGCTCAGCGCGCGGCCGCCGCGGATGAGAATCACCACGATGATGGCGACCAATACCCCGACGATCACGGTGAGCGAGGTGATCATCAGCCCTTTCATGAGCAATTCGATGCGGCGACGGCGACGTATGTACAACTTATTCCCCCCGCCGCAGACGCGTCAGCGTCAGATGCGCCGCCAAGTGGAATCCGCCGACGACGACGAGCAGAATCAACGCCGCGAACAGCAACGCAGAATCATAAAGCGGAATCGACATGACTTCCCCATAGTTGTTGGCAATGAGCGCGGGCAAGGGATAGGCCGGATCGAACACCGAGTGCGGCAACTTCGCCACGTTGCCCACCACCATCATCACCGCGATCGTCTCGCCGAAAGCGCGCGCGAAACCCAAAACGATCGCCGATATAACGCCTTGTCGCCCTTGCTTGAGCACCACGTGCTTAACCGTCTCCCAACGCGTCGCCCCCAAGGCCATTGTGGACTCGCGGGCTTCCACGGGAACGGTGAGTAAAACTTCGGTGGTTACCGAGGTGATGATCGGCACGACCATGATGGCCAGAATGATACCGCCGGCCAGCAGGCTGTAACCCGTGGTGTGGCGACCCAGTAACAGGCCGAATTCGCGTACCATGGGCACAATGATAATCACGCCGAACAGTCCATAGACAACCGACGGAATGCCGGCCATCAAATCGATCACGACACGCAAGGCGTCGCGCACACGGGGGCGTGCGAACTCGGCGAGGTAGATCGCGGCCAGCAGGCACGGCGGCACCGCCAGCGCCATGGACAACAACGTGATCTCGATCGTGCCCACAATGAAGGGGAAGAAACCAAACTGGCCGCGCAGCGGCCGCCACGTATCGGAGGACAGCATCTCCCACAGCGTGTGCTGTTCGAGGATCGGGCGCGATTTCAGCAGCAGACCGATGATCATCAAAAAGACCAGCGAATTGACGAAGTACACCGCCACTCGCATGGTTTTTGTGGCTAAAAATTCGCGAACTCCTCGACGAGTCACTGCGCGGCTCCCGATCTATTGTTCGATCATTTGCAGGGCTTGCTTCAATTGGTCCGGCGCCACCGGGATGTAGCCGACCTCGGCCAGATACTGCTGCCCGTCGGTAAGAATCCACCGAACGAAATGCTTCGTCACGCCGGTGAATTTCTCTTTGGTCAGCAAGTTGAGGTTGCGGGCCGGCGGGGACGGATAATGACCGGCCGCGACCGCGGCGATGGCCATCTTTTTGGTGCCCAGTTTCTCCTCGGGATCCACCGTACCGTTTTCGTTGATGTCGATCGGCACCGGCACGATGCCGGGCATCGGCAAGCCCGTCTTGGTGTCATAGGCGAAATTCAGGTTGTTGAAACCGAGCCCTTGGATGTCGCGGCGCACCGCTTCGGCCAAGCCCGGATCACCGTACACGGACACGCCCTGGAGCGCTTCCTGACCCTCGCCACCCAAATACGTCGCCCAGGTCTCCGCCGCGCCGCATGAATCAGAACGCGAGTAAACCTGCACCGGCTCGCCGCCTTCGGTCCCGAGAATCTGGTTCCAGGTCCGGGTTTCACCATTAATAAAGAGGGCGACAAACACGCTCCGCGGTATGCCCCGCGTGAGCAGGCCCGCGGCCACGGCCGGATTGTTCGAGTTGACCGTCGGGAACACGGCGTCTTTGGCCACTGGGACGTACACGCCGCCCTGCGCCGTTTCTTGCGGTTTGATCGTGCGCGAGACCATGCCCAGGTTCACCATTTTGGCCAGGGCGTCGGCCGCGCCTTTGCCGGCACCGCCCGCCGAGATGTCCACCCGCACTTTCGGGTACAACTTGGAGTATTCCTCGCCCCAGCGCACCATCATCGGGTACAAGGCCCAGGCGCCGGAGACGCGAATTGTGCCCTGCGGTTCCGCGTTGTCGGCCGCGGGTCCGGTAGGCGCGTTGGGTGCCTGCTGCTGGCAGGCGAAAAGAAGGGCCAAGCAACACGTCGCGAGTAGGATGGTGGGCCACATGGATTTACCGAATCTTTGCCTCAACATGGGAACTCCTTATGATTCAAAAACTGCCTAACCAACCAAGTTCAAGGCTCCAATGCGAGCTTAACACTCTTAACGCACTCCTATAACACTCAAATTGGAGTGTAGCGCCGGTTTCAGAGTTCGTCAACAAAAAAATGAAGGGCGGTTTTCGCGATGCCGAATCGGGCGGCGTGCCGGTAAAAAGGGCGGAAGAACAAGTGGTTAACACGCCGCTTGACAAACGGGGAGCCAGAAAACAGGCTGGAAATCGGCAACTTCACCGAAAGAGTGGATTTATGAAAAAAGCGTTATGGCTGATTCTCGCGCTACTGATGGTCGTATCGGTTTCCTGCGACACCGATAAAGATGACGACGAAGGCGGCGATGATGACACCACGCCGGTCGACGACGATGACGACAACGACGACAACAACAACGACGACAACGACGATAATGACGACGACACGGCCGGCGACGACGATGATGATGACGATAATGACGATGATGACAACGACAACGACGATGATGACGACAACGACACCTTCGTCGCCCCCTCGCCGGTGTACGGCTACTATCAGGAAGGCTATCCGGGCAATTGGGCGTGGTTGGAGCAACAGCTACCCATCCTTGCCGAGTACAACCTTGCCTTGTTCCTGGGCATGGACAGCGTCGACCTGGGCAATCCCACGCTGCTGAACCTGCTGCGCGCCGCCGAAGCGCAGGGCGTGGAAGTGCGCGCCTGGTTGCTGCTTCCCTACAGCAGCGGCTACTGGCCCGGCGAGCTGAATGCGGAAGAGTTCGCCGCCACCGCCTTGGATTTCGCCGCTTGGTTCCTCGAGGAAGAGGTTGCCGTCGAGTGGATCGTTGTGGACATGGAAACCGACGTCAATCTGATGGGCCAAATCAACGCCCTGCTCGACGAGGGGAAATATTTCGAGGTCGCGTTGTTGCTGTTAGACCAGGTTTCGCCCGAGCAATTCGACCTTGCGTCGCAAGTGTACCAGCAAATGGTGGACGATCTGTACGGCCTCGGCTTCTATTCGATGGTCGTGACCGCGCCGATGTTCCTGGACGATGTGCCCGATGGCGACACCTTCCTGCAGGATGCGATGAACATTCCGGTTTCGACCGTGAGGTGGCACGAAGTTTCGACGATGGTCTACACCACGACGTTCGAGGAATATTTGGGGCTGCCTTTCGGCGCGCACATCGTCTACGACTACGCCGCAACGACGGTGGAGTACTACCCGAACACGGCGTCGATCGCGCTGGGTCTCAGCCACCAAATGCTCGAACCGGCGGAGTTGGCGCAGGAAATCGCGGCGGCCAAAGCGGCGGGCGTCGAACGCATTCAGGTTTATTCCTACAACTGTACGTTGGCCCACCCGAATCCGGAGGATTGGCACGCGACGTTCACTACACCGGCTCAGACGCCGCCGTGGGAGCCCTCGACCATCCTCATGCGCGGCGCGCTGAGCCTCGCGGATTGGCTGTTTTGACCGGCGGCTATGATAGTAGATGGTTGATGGCCACGCGTGCGGCGAACTTCAAATCAAAGTTGCGACCCCGGCGATCCATCCGGCGTTTCGGGTGCTTCGGAGTGCTCGCGTTCAAAGCCGATTTCATCGGCGCAGAATAGTCTTTTCTCTTCTAGATACTCTTTGAAAGGTCGCTCGGTTTGAATCTCTTTTCTTAATCGAACGGTGCCTTTCCTCAAAATAATATTTACGAAGGTATCGAGTTCGAGTACTTGGTGAGTCGTTAAGCGCAATTTCCGCGGTTCGTGCAAAAACGAGCATTCGCTGAACGATTGCAGAATGTCCTCCATAGAGTCTATGCCTTCGACGAGTTTGTTGCCGTCAACGCGCTTGCTGTCTTGGTGAAGAAACGCCCATGTGTGATCGAAATGCATTTTCGCAAAATTCGCGACATAGCCTTCTTCATCGTCGCTCTCGAATTCGAGACACAAAGTATCCATCGCCATTTTTCCATAAGGATAAGGATTCAGTAACACGTGACGATTGATTTTGATAAGAAACAACGTCGGACTTCCGCGATAGAAACGTAGGTTTCTGGAGTCGATCCCAGCCACACAATGGAGGTAAATGGCGGTCTTAAGAATTTCCAACTCAATATCGCCGGAAGAACGTTCCTCTGCCGGCTGCCGTAAATGAGCGTACGCCGGATGGGTAAGCAAGACTCGAAAGTACCGGGGATACTCAGTGATGAGTGACCGCCACTCCATTTGAATCGATGGCGCCTCGCGGTCTAAATAGCCCACTAAACCTCGAGCCGAACTAGACACAATATCGATTGTAATTGCCGGCTTTTGTTGTTCATTCGAGGAAACGGCAACTACGTCTTTTGCGATGTTTAAGAACCGTTCCAACGCGTCGTACCGAGTGGCGTTGCAGTAATCAAGGCCCAATTGCTTGAACGCTTCAAGTCGCCCTTCAAGTTTGTTCAACTTTTCGGTGAAATCCTGAAATTTCTTAAAAAGGGGCTCGAGTTCCTTTTTTTCGACGGCGGCCCTTTCCTTCGACCAAAAAAGGTCGAGCAGAATGCTGATGAATACTGTAGCGACCAGTGCACAACCGAGGTTAAGTAAAACAAAGCGGAAAACGGTATCTGTGCCAACCGTTTGTGAAAGAATAGTCAATAGAGCGCCGACAACCAAACCGAAACCGATAACAATCCAAGTGTGTAGCCGCAACATATCGCCCCCGAATAATAGGAATGGTTGAAAACCAAGTAAAACACAATATTATGAATGGACCAATGTTGCTGCCACAATAATAACCTAAGTGCAATGTGATAACAATCGCGTTTTCGGAGCGGGCGTCGACGGCTTGTTGCCGAATAGGCGAATGTTCTGAGACCACATGCGTGAATCAAAGAGACAACGATTGTTTGACTTGACGACCCTGCTTTTTGGATAATCGTTCGACTCGGACGAGGAAAACCATGACACGTCGCTGGGGATTTGCCGCCTGGCTGCTGGTCTCCCTGTTTTTCAGCAGCTTCATGTGGGTGAACCTGCCCGCGTGCGTCATCGAACTTTTGCGGCCGCGACCGTCGCGCTGGAAATCCGTTTTGCTGACGCTCAGGTACGGAACTTTCGCGGCGGCTAAAGTTAGGGGTTGATGGGCGGCAGGTCAGAGCGCGCCGGTTGAGCGGCAACGCTTTGCAGAAGCGTTTTCAATTCCTCATTCTCGGGCGCGATGAAAAACAGGAAATCGCCCACCGGCACCGCCTCACTATAGGTTGAGGCCAATTGCCGCAGGACCGGCGTCGCCCGCCGCAACCGCTCGGCAAGCTCCTGATTCGCCTTCGTCGGAGTTTCTCCCCGCAAGAGCGGCACTTCCGCGCCCAGCCGCGCGGCCTCCGGAGCGTCGGTCTCCAGCATGGAGACTAGCCGCCGGTGGATCTCGGCCAGATCGGTGCCGCCCGCCACGTCCGGAATCGTCATCAGGTTTGGCAACAGCACCACGGCGTCGTAAGCCGCGGCATCCTCGGTGGGGGCCGGCGAGCAGATCACGTCACGGGCGTAGATGCCCCGGTAGAGCAATTCCAGCGTCAGGATCGTTTGCAGGCACGGCTTGCCGATGAACCCGATCGCCAACGGTCGCGGCGCTTGGTCCAGTACACTGTCCAGATGCTTGGCGAACAGGTCCTGGGGGCCGCCGGGCGACCCGAAAGGCTCCAGAGACAGCGTGTTGTAGGGCATCGCGTAGTCCCGGCGTCCCGGTACAAAAACGTCGCTCCACGGCGCATCGACGCGCCCCGGCTTCAGCCAACCGAAGGAAAAAGCCGTCGCCAGCAACGCCGCCACAACGAAAAACACAACCACTCCCGCACCACGCGCCCGCGCCGCGATACCTCGCCAGCCCAACGCCGCGGCCAGGCAGGCCGCCGGCAACAGGTTCGCCACGTAGTACATGTTTCGCTTCGGTTGCAGAATCATGACCAGCAGCGGCAACAGCAATCCGGCGCCCCATATCCACTTTTGCCGGTCGCGTCGCCAAAACATCAACACAATACCGACGCCCAAAACCCAATTGAGCGGTACGGAAACGACGGCCCGGAAAAACGCCAGCGGATAGGCCAGGGCGATGCGCGGCTGCGACCAAACGGCCCCCGGCGAGAAGGAGACTCCCAGTTGGGGCGCGGCGGTCGGCGTCGGGTTCAAAATGCCCTGGTAGTGCAACAAGCCGGGCGTGACGATGACCGCGGCCGCCGCCCAGCAGCCGATCGCCAGCCAATACAGGCGGCGCTGCGGCGAACGGATCGCGCCCCACCCCAGCAACACGGCGGCCGGACCGGCAATCGCCACGTTGTACAACAGATAATCCGAAGTGGCGGGGCACAAGAAGACGCCGACCACCCACGTGCCGACCAGCACCGCGAGCGCCGGGGCGTCCCGCTTTTTCTCGAAGTACCCCAGCGCCGCGAACACCAAGGCAATGGCGGCCAGGCGCGTGATGTGCACGTCGTAAACCCGCGCGACGGCCAGCACAAAGGGTGTCGCCCCCACGAATAAGGCCGCTAGAAGGCCGGACATCTCCTCACCCGCGAAAGCGCCCGCCAGGTACAACGCGATTCCCAACAACATCAGGTAAAAAGCGCCGGCGGCCAGGAAGTTGCGCTTGCTGAAGTGCATGAAACCGCTCAGGCCGTTGCGCACCACGTCCAGCGGCAACAACGGATACCCGGGGAAATCCAACGCGGGCTCGACGAACACCGGCGCGTAATCGGCGAGCGACCGTTCGTACTTGATCGGCCGTCCCGAGCGCGCATCGAGCAAAACCAGCAGAACCGAGAGCGCCAGCCAGACGACCAGCAGCACACGCGGCAATTTTTTGCTATATGCCCCGGTTTGTTGTGTGGCAGCCGTTTTGGTCGGATCGGTTAACGGAATTTTTCGCCCCTCGGTGTCGTGGTCCGACGGCATGCTAGCAAACGCCCCGAGGGAACTCAAGAAAACCTTGCCCGCTCTTCCCGCGTCGCGAGCGGCGGATGCGGCGTTGATCACCGACAACTCGACGGGAACCACGACCGCCTGCCCAGGGTCTACACTGGTGGAGAAGGTTCGCATCTTCCTGGGCCGTGAAACGCGGCGGGTGAATCCGGCGCACTTTGAGACCGGGTTTGACGCCGCGGCCCGATTGCGCTAAGTACCCGCGATGCTTATCTTGTCGATGGCTGACGCGATCTTTGACATTGGGGGCGATACGGTTTCGACGGGGGGACTTGCGGGTGTGACCCGCGTGCCGAGGCCCGGAACCTCGTAATAATCCGGACCCTTTATAGTTGCCAATGACAACTATGCCATGGCCGCGTAGAGTACGTGGTCCGCTTCGCCTGACCTTGTTGGTGGGTCAGGGTCGAAGTGTCACCTTAGCCGACTAGCCGAAGCGGAGCTTACCCAGGCGCTGCCAAGCGAAATTAAATTGGGATCGGTCTGCCGGTACCCGGCCGTAGGGGGACCAACGACCTAAAAACAAATCATCGGCTACGCACGTAGACGGCACATCCAAAGCCTTTCGGACGGGGGTTCGACTCCCCCCGCCTCCACCAATACCTTTTTTTGAACCGCTCTCTGAGCAAAAAAGGCCGACTCCACCGCTGGACTCGGCTTTTCGTTTTTCCTTTTGTTTATCAAGCCTTTTGGCTTGGTAGGATGCCACGGTAAGAAGAAATCATCGTGACGAGTTGACCCCCGAAAACCCCACATTTGCCCCCCAAAAGGCCCATTTTCTCTCTCCCTCTCTGAATCTTCGTGACTTCGACCAACTCGTCAACAAGATGGGAGTGCTTATTTTTCAAGCACTTACGAGAGGGGTGAAAAGGCGCGGTTCGACTCCCGCGCGGAGTGGCAAAACGAACGCTCGTCACGAAGCAGAACCAAAAAGCGCCATCTAAACCGGACATAAACACGACAAACGCGACAGGCGAGCGGGATGGCGAAAGGGGCCATGACACTGTCGTGTGGATTAGCGCGATGATTCGAAGCCCAGAGCCGTGCGCTGCTCTTCCCATTCCAGGGGGAACGCCTTGTTCAGGCGGGCGAGCGACAGGCCGCTCGGCTCGCGGCCGTAAAGGATGGCTTCGATGATGTCGGGTGCGAGGAGCGTCAGATGCAGTTGGCGGCTCACGTAGGCGCGATCCACCTTGAGCCGCTTGGCGAGCGCGGTGATTGACGGAATGCGCCCCTCGTCGAGAATCCGTTTCCACTGGTGAGCGCGGACCACGGCGGCGACCAGCGGTTTCTGGTACGCCGTCCGATCCGGCATGTGCTGAGGCAGGCCCTCGGGCATGATGATTTCCTTGCGCCCGCCGCGTTTCTTGAACTGCATGGGGATGCGGATGCGAAGGTTGTCTCCATCGCGTTGAACCGTGATCTTCTCATCCATGCGCGCTGCTCCTTTCTTCGCTCGGCGCGGGGGCATCGTCGAGTTCGCTCACCAGGGACCGGAATCCGTCGGTGCGCATGATGACTTCCATGTCGTTTTCGTTCACGACCACGCGCTCGATCAGCAGGCTGACGATCCGCGCCTGCTCGGCTGGGAAGAGTTCGTCCCACACCGTGTCAATGTTACCCAGCGCATCGGCGACGTTCTGTTCGGTCAGTGGGTTCGCTTCCAGGGCTGCAACCATGCCGTCGATTTCCGGCAGCCGTTTTTCGATCTCCCTGCGACGCAACGGATCGTCGGTGGAGGGCAAACTTCCGGCCAGGTCAAACCGTTCCTGTTTCAGGCGGCCGATCTCATCGGCCTCCTTCTGCTGGGCGGTGCGGAAGGTCTCGGCGATCAGTTCGGGCGACCGGAAGACCGCGCGCAGCTGCGCCATGACCGCGCCCTCGATCTCGCCCGCCGCGACGGTTTTCACCGGGCAGGTGTCGTACCCGTTCTTCGAAGC
>JAVCCK010000045.1 GCA_030765525.1 Candidatus Lernaella stagnicola | reverse complement strand
GACTCGAGCATGAACCAAGTTAAAAGCGGCGCGCCGCCGCATCGTCGTCATTGTCGTCGTCGTCATCGTCGTCATCGTCGTCATCGTCGTCATCGTCGTCGTCATCATCGTTGTCGTCGTCATCATCGTCGTCATCATCATCGTCGTCGTCATCATCGTCGTTATCATCGTCGTCGTCATCGTCGTCGTCATCGTCGTCATCGTCGTCATCATCATCGTCGTCATCGTCGTCATCGTCGTCATCATCATCGTCGTCGTCGTCGTCATCGTCATCATCATCGTCGTCGTCGTCATCGTCGTCATCGTCGTCATCATCATCGTCGTCACACGCGTTGACTTCGATGTACGCCGCCTTCATCTCGGTGGCGTAGCCGCAGCCGCGCACGGTGAGCGAAACATCCATGTTGCCGGCGGCTTCGTAGGTGTGGCCCGGGTTTTGTTCCGCCGAGGCGAAGGTGTCGCCGAAATCCCATTCCCAGGCATATACTTCGCCGGCCGTCGCCTCGGTAAACTGCACGGCATCACCGACGCAGATACTCGTCAGATCGGCTGCAAACTCGGGCGCGACAAAATCGCAATCGGCGATGGCGTGGTACAGCTTTCCATTATCGGCAAACACAACGTGCTTAGGGCCGTATTGGTCGATGGCGAAGTCGATCGTGGAGACGCCGAGAAAAGTTTCGGAATCGAAATGCCAAGTGCCTTCATCGAAATAAAGCATATGGGCGCCGGCATGCGGGTAGCCGTCGTCGATAAAAATAAAGGGGCGGTCAAAGGCGTCGAAAGCTAAGACGTTTTCGTCGGCCAACGGGG
Source organism: Candidatus Lernaella stagnicola (assembly GCA_030765525.1). NCBI lineage: Bacteria > Candidatus Lernaellota > Candidatus Lernaellaia > Candidatus Lernaellales > Candidatus Lernaellaceae > Candidatus Lernaella > Candidatus Lernaella stagnicola. The sequence continues at coordinate 63,585 of JAVCCK010000045.1, read as the reverse complement.
AGCAGGAAATCGCCTCGGCGGGGTCCTCGCCTCCGGCATGATACAGCAAGCCGTAATCGGGATATTCATTCGCCGAATACGCCAGGCTGCCGTCGGTTCGCAGGGCAACCGAATTGTAATCCGAGGTGACGTGCCCGACCCACGGATCATCTCCGCGGCCGATCAGTTCAATCACCTCCCAATCGTCGTCCACGTAACGATACAGGATGAGGTCCGAGTGCGGGTCCATATCGTGTTCGCGTTCGGTGACGATGTACGGCGCGCCGTCGACGATCAGGATGTTTCTCTCCTCGATCGCCTCGTAGATCCCGTCGACTTCATCGATCACCCAACCCGCTTCGCCGCGATAGGCGTAGTGCAGGCTGCCGCGGTCGTCGTAGGCCACGTGGGGCACGCCGGCCTCGTCCACGGTCACCGCGCCCTTACCCCTGGGAACGAGGTATTCGATGACCTCCTCCTGCCAATCGCCGGCCGCGTCCGGGCCAATCCAGGCGATGTGCCCGCTGCCGCGCTGAAAAATAAAATGGGGCTCGTCGTCGGGGCCAAGGGCCATGTCGAACCAGTCGACCGGGCCGTCGTGGGCCATTTGAACGTGCCAGCCGTCGGCAGCCTCGTAGGCATAGAGCAACTGCTCGGCGACGCTTTCGTAATACGCGACGTGCGGGTAGCCCAGACTGTCGACGGCCAAGGCGTTGCGTAGCGTGAGGTGTACTTCTTGGACGATGGATTCGGTTTGCCAGGCGTCGTCGGCGTACCAGACCAAATAGCTGACATCCTCTTCGTTCATGATGCCGGAACGTTCGCCCGAGACGGGATTCGTCGCAAAACAGACGCCGGTGTTGCGTGGTATGTAATCCGACATGTGCCACGTGCCCGCTTCGCGCCACCGCTCGCGCCGGTACGTGTAAATATGCGGTTCGCCGTCGGCGTCGTAAAGCAAACTGACGCGCCGGGCCGATGATACGTCTTCTTCCGTGACGGTTTCCGCGGTCCACTCGCCGGTCTCACCTCGCACGGCATACTTGAGGGCGTCGACTCCCGTCGAGTGGCACAGTTGCGCGGCCACGTGCGGTTGATCGTCCTCGTCCACGACGATTTCCGTAGACACGGCGTTGAGCGAAGAGCCCAGGTTGGTGTTTTCAAACAGCCACTCGGCGCCGTCGAAGGTGCAATACCTCACCGAGGTTCCGTAGTACCACCGGCCGTAGGCCAAATGAGGGTGATCCAGGCTATCGATCGCCAGCGAGAGGCCTTTGCCCGCATCGTTGCTGCTGCCGCTTTCCAAGACCTCGGCATTCCACTGCGTCCCGTCCCAGGAACTGTATTCGAGGTTGTGGGAAGCCAAGGTGTGGTGGGCGATATGGGGGTAATCGTTGCTATCGACCGCAATGCTGCAATAGTAGCCTGGATTCGCCGTGTCGCGTACGACTTCGTGCGTCCAGGAGCCTTCGGCCGGTTTGTACGCGTATCGCAGTTCGTAGCTGTCGGCTGCGCGGTAACACACATGGAAACCGCCGGCGGGATCGATGGCGGCCGCGGCGTCCATCGCGCGCGTGGTTGTGGGGTCGGCGTCTTCGAAATGCCATTGGCCGTCATCGAACCAGGCGTGCTGGAGTTCGTACCCGGAATAAAACACGTGCATCACGCCGTCTTGGTCGAACAACACGGTGCGGTGATTGGAGTTCCAATAGCGGGTGGACTCATCCACGAACGTCGTTTCCCAGACGTCGTTGACCGGGGGCGCGGCGGCGCTTATTCCAACGCTAAGGCCCAGACAAGCGCACACGCACAGACAACAGCGGATAAAAGTCACGATTATCGACTCCTAAAAGAACATACTCTATGTTGAATGCTTCCCAAGGTGAGAGACCGGTGTCAAGGGAGATCTTTGTATTATGCGGTGCGAGTGAATGTCAAATCTCTGGAGTCGGGCGAGAGTGCAAGCCGCGTTTATTCATCCAAATTGCATGTAAACACAATGGGTTTCGTGTGTTGACAGGCCCATTCAGGGTGCTAAGATCGGCCCGACTTTTGCGTCTCGACACGGACTGGGGGATCTGATGCCGATCGATTTCCTGCCCCTGTTTTTCTATCTACTACTCGTCATCGCCATTGGTGCGTTGGGGATCGTCGGCCTGTCGCGCATTGTGGGCCCGCGCAAAGACACGTCGGAAAAGCTCAGCCCCTACGAGTGCGGCGTGCCGCCGGTGGGCGATCCGCACGAAAAATTCCCGATGAAGTACTACGTCATCGGCATGCTGTTCATTCTGTTCGACGTCGAAATCATCTTCTTCTATCCCTGGGCCGTGATTTTCAAGGACATGAACGAAACCAGCGGTTTGTTCGGGCTCATCGAGTTGGCGGTGTTCACGTTTGTGCTGCTGGTGGGCTTCATCTACGTGTGGCGCAAGGGAGCTCTGGAATGGGAATAGAGCAGAAAATCCCCGACGGCTTCATGACCACCACCGTCGACAAGCTGGTCAACTGGAGCCGCACCTATTCCACCTGGCCGGTCACCATGGGCTTGGCCTGCTGCGCGCTGGAGATGATGGGCACCGCCATGGCCCACTACGACATCTCCCGCTTCGGTATGGAGATTTTCCGCGCCAGCCCAAGGCAGGCGGACCTGCTGATCGTCGCCGGCACCCTCACGAAAAAGATGGCGCCGGTATTACGCAAGATTTACGACCAGATGCCCGAGCCCAAATGGGTGCTGGCCATGGGCGCCTGCGCCTGCTCCGGCGGCATCTTCCGCAGCTACGCGGTCGTGCAGGGTGTGGACCGCATCGTGCCGGTGGACGTGTTCATCCCCGGCTGTCCCCCGCGCCCCGAGGCATTGTTGTACGGAATTTTGGAACTGCAGAAGAAGCTGCGAACCGACTCGATCAAACACCGAACCTGAGGCGGCTATGGCAACGCGCGCGGACATCAACGACCAGCTAGCCGAGCAATTGGCGACCCGCTTCGGCGACCAGCTCGTCGAACGCGATCTGGCCGGCCGGCCCATGCTGCGCGTCACGCCCGAAAGCTACCTCGAAGCCGTCCATACTCTGCGGCGCGATCCCGCCTTCGGCTTCGAGATTCTCGTGCAGGTTTTCGGAACGCATTTTCCCGACGACGAGGCCCCCTTCGAGGTCACGGCACTGCTGGCCCGGCTCGACCCCGGCGCCCACGTGGCGGTAAAAGTCCGCGCGACGGGCACGCCGCCCACCGTGCCCAGCCTGGCCGCGGTCTGGCGGGCGGCCGATTGGCACGAGCGCGAGACCTACGACATGTTCGGAATCCATTTTGACGGCCACCCGGATTTGCGGCGCATATTCCTGGCCGACGACGCCGATTTTCACCCCTTGCGCAAGGATTTTCCGACCGAAGGGTACGAGGAATAGGGATGGGCGAACCGCGCTACATGACGCTGAACATGGGTCCGCAACACCCGTCGACCCACGGCGTCCTGCAGATCATCCTGACCCTCGACGGCGAGCGGGTCGTGGAAGCGCGGCCCGTGCTGGGCTACCTGCACCGCGGCATCGAAAAGCTGGCCGAAGGCATGAGCTACCACCAGATCATCCCCTTGACCGACCGCCTCGACTACACCGCCTGCATGAGCTGCAACCTCGGCTATGTGTGGGCGGTCGAGCGCCTGCTGGGCATCGAAGATCAAATCCCCGAGCGCGCCCGGGTGATTCGCGTCATTTGCGCCGAACTCTCGCGCATCGGCGGCCATATGATCTGGCTGGGCAGCCACGCGGCGGACATCGGCGCGGTGACGGTATTCCTCTACACCTTCCGCGAGCGCGAATTCATCTACGAGCTGTTCGAGGAAATCAGCGGCCAGCGCATGACGGTATCCTACCCGCGCATCGGCGGCGTCAGTCACGACCTGCCCGCGGGGTGGGTCGAGAAGTGCCACGAATTCTGCCGCATCTTCCTGAAAAAGGTCGACGAGTACGAGCAGTTGCTCACCAACAACCGCATCTGGCGGCTGCGCACCGAGGGCATCGGCGTGCTGACGCGCGAGGACGTGCTGGAATGGGGCGTCTCGGGGCCGATGGCCCGCGGCAGCGGCATCGCCTACGACCTGCGCAAGGTCATGCCCTACGGCGACTACGACCAGTACGATTTCGAAGTGCCCACCCAGGAAGCGGGCGACACCTTCGCGCGTTACGTGGTGCGCATCGCCGAGTTGCGCCAGAGCGTGCGCATCATCCGGCAGGGCCTCGAGCGGCTGGCCGACGGGCCGATCATGGCCGACATTCCGACCATCACGCCGCCGCCCAAGGCCGACTTGGGCGAACGGATCGAACAGCTTATTCACCACTTTCACTTGGTGGTGGAGGGGTTCAATGCGCCGGCGGGCGAGGTGTATTTCGCCTCCGAAGCGCCCAAGGGCGAACTTGGTTTCACGTTGGTCGCCGACGGCGGCCCGCATCCGCATCGCTGCGCGATTCGCGTGCCCAGTTTTGCGAACCTGCACAGCATTGTGAAAATGGCGCCCGGCCACTATCTGGCCGACATGGTGGCGCTCATCGGTACGATCGATATCTGCCTGGCGGACATCGATAAGTAACCGGGAACAAGGGATCGGTATGGAAGAAATCTGCCACCACATTATGGACCTTGCGGAAAACAGCACCGCTGCGGGGGCCAGCCTCGTGGAAATCGTGATCATCGAAGATGAGAAAGACGACTGGCTGACCATCGAGATTCAAGACAACGGCCGCGGCTTCAACAACCAGGTGCGTGACGAACTCAACGGACCGATATCCAAATGCAGTTCGTGCGGCATCGGCCTGACGCTCTTTTCCCGCGCTTGCGAAGAGGCCGCCGGGAAGATGGAGGTCACCGATTCCGAGGCGGGCGGTGCCTTGGTGCGCGGCAGCATGCGGCTGAGCCATGAGGACAGCAAGCCGCTGGGCGACGTGAACGAGACGTTGATCACGCTGATCATGGGTTCGCCGGGCGTGAATTGGGTGTTTCGGCACGAGAAAATCCACGCCGACGGCACGACCGTGAAACTGTTTCTGGACACGCAAAAAATGCGGGAGGAAGTCGGCGGCGTGCCGCTGGCGCATCCCGAGGCGATACGGCGCATTCGCGTCAGCCTGCGGCAGCAGCAGGCGACGTTGAACGAATAACGGAGGCGAGGCAAGGCGCGATGTGGATGATGGCCCTTATTGCAACAGCGAAGATTTTGGTCTTTATGGCCATTTTCTTGGGCCTGACCGCCTACAACACGCTTTACGAACGGCGCGTGGTCGCGCGGATCCAGCAACGGATCGGCCCCAACCGCGCCGGGCCGTGGGGTCTGCTGCAGCCGATCGCCGACGCCGTCAAGCTCTTCTTCAAGGAAGACATCGTCACCGACCGCTCCGAACGCTTCCTGTACATCCTGGCACCGATCATTTCGGTGAGCACGGCGCTGTTGTTTATCGCCATGGTTCCCTTCGGCCCCGAAGTGCCCTTCCTGAAAGGCCTGCCCGAGGCCTGGAACAAGTTCTCGATGGCCGATTTGAACGTGGCGGTGCTGTTCGTGTTCGCCATCAGTTCGCTCGGCGTGTATTCGGTGCTGCTGGGCGGCTGGTCGGCCAACAGCAAGTACTCACTGCTGGGCGGCATGCGCGCCGGCGCGCAAATGGTGTCCTACGAAATCACCATGGGCTTAGCGATCGTTCCCGTGGTGATGAGCGCCGGCAGCTTAAGCCTGCACGACATCGTCACGCAGCAGGCCGACGTGTGGAACGTGCTGCGTTTCCCCTGGGGACCGCTCGGCTTCTTCCTGTTCCTCATGGCCATGCTGGCCGAAGCCAACCGCGCCCCCTTCGACCTGGTCGAGGCCGAGCAGGAGTTGGTCGGCGGGTATCACACCGAATACAGCTCGATGAAGTTCGGCGCGTTTTTCGTGGCCGAATACGGCAACCTGATCACCGTTTCGGCACTGATCGTCACCTTCTATCTGGGCGGCTGGCAGGGCCTGCCCTTCGTCGATGTGGGCATCCCGGAGACGCTGGCACCCTACTTGGGCCTGGTGTGGTTCGGCATCAAGACCGCGATTCTCGTAGCGAGTTTCGTGTGGATTCGCTGGACCTTTCCGCGGCCCCGTTACGACCAATTAATGGGCTTCGGGTGGAAGATTTTCTTCCCGCTGGCTTTGTTCAACGTGTTTTTGGCCGGGGCGCTGATGTACTTCGGTCAGTTTTTCGGGTTCAGCTACTTCGGGTAAGGAGCGCATTTGGGTTTCTGGCGTAAAGTGCTGCTCGTGGATTTGCTGCAGGGCCTGGCCCTGACGCTCAAGTACGCCTTTACGAAGCCCATCACGTACCAGTACCCGGAGAAACGCCGGCCGCTGGCGCCGCTGTACCGCGGTCGGCATCGGCTTACGGTGCACGAAGACGGCACGCTCAAGTGCGTCGCCTGCGGATTGTGCGCCGCGGTGTGCCCGTCGCGCTGCATTTACATCGAACCGGGCGAGCGTGAAGATGGCGAGCGCTTCCCGCAGGTTTACGAAATCGAAGTCACGCGCTGCGTGTTTTGCGGCTTCTGCCAAGAAGTCTGCCCCTTTGACGCCATCGTTCTGACCGAGGAGTACGAACTGGCGACGACCCACAAGGCGGCGTTGCTGTACGACAAGGACGCGCTCATCGAGCGCACAAGCGAGGAGTAACGACGAGATCATGTTGCTGAAGGCGATATATCTTTTGTTCGCGCTGGGCGCCGTGACGGGCGCGGCGAACGTCGTCTCGCGCCGCAACCCGGTTAACGTGGCGATCTCGCTGCTGTTCACCTTCCTTTGCGTGGCTTCGCTGTACATTCTGCACGGTTCGCCGCTGCTGGCGATGATCCAAATCATCGTCTATGCCGGGGCGATTCTCATCCTGGTGGTCTTCACGATCATGCTGTTGTCGCTGCGGGAGCCCGGCACCGGTCTGGACGACTTCTGGACCCGGCCGCAAAAACTCGCCGCCGCCGCGGCCGCGACGATCTTGGGCGGGCAATTGGTCTACATCGCCTATCAGGCGCTGGACCAAGCGACGCCCGGCTCGGGAGCCGACCTGCGGGAACTGGCCGCGCCCGCCACCTTGGCCCACGTGCTGTTCGACAAGTACCTCCTGCCCTTTGAGGTGGCCAGCGTGTTGCTGTTGCTGGCCATCGTCGGCACCGTCGTGCTCACGCGCCGCCCCAAGGGCACCGCGGCGGCCATCGACGCGGATCACGCCGACGAAATCGCGCCGCCGGAAGGGGGGGATTCATGATTCCGGTCAGTTTCCCGCTGATCACCGGCGCGTTCCTGTTCGCCCTGGGCGCTTTCGGGGTGATCGTGCGGCGTAACGCGATCGTCGTTTTCATGTGCATTGAATTGATGCTCAACGGCGTCAATCTAACGCTGATCGGCCTGGCCGGGCACCAGCAGGTGGTCGACGGACCGGTCTTTGTGTTGTTCATCATGGCCGTCGCGGCGGCCGAGGCGGCGGTGGGTTTGGCGATCATCATTTCGCTGTATCGCCGCAAGGGGACCGTGGACGTCTCCTCGTTTGATTCGTTGAAGGGTTAGGAGCCGGAACGTGGCTGACTGGCTGTTCCTCATTCCGCTTTTCCCGCTGATCGGCGTGCTGCTTAACGGCGTCGTCTCGCCCAAGCTGTGGCCGAAAAGCGAGAAATTCACCGGCGTCCTGGCCAGCGCCATGGTTCTTGCCTCCTTCGCGGTGGGCTTCGCGGCCTTCCTGGAACTGCGCGGCGAACACGCCGAGGCCCTGCACCAGCAACTCTACACGTGGATCGCCGTCGGCTCGCTGAACGTGCCGCTCGGTTTTATGGTCGATCACCTGGCGGCGGTGATGGTGTTGGTCGTCAGCGGCGTCGGCTTCCTGATTCACGTCTACGCCATCGGCTACATGCACGGCGACCGCGGCTTCCGGCGCTTTTTCACGTACATGAATCTTTTCGTGTTCGCGATGCTGCTGCTGGTGACCGCCGACAGCTTCCTGGTCATGTTCGTCGGCTGGGAGGGCGTGGGGCTTTGTTCCTACCTGCTGATCGGCTTCTTCTACGAAAAGAAAAGCGCCGCCGACGCCGGTAAGAAAGCCTTCGTGGTCAACCGCATCGGCGATTTCGGTTTCCTGCTGGCGATCTTCCTCGTGTTTTACAACTTCGGCACGCTGGAATTCGAGGGCGTGGCCAAGCATACGGCCGGGGTCGGTTCGGGGCTCATCACGGTGATCTGCCTGCTGCTGTTTTTGGGCGCGACGGGCAAAAGCGCGCAGATTCCGCTCTTTTTCTGGCTACCCGACGCGATGGAGGGCCCGACGCCGGTCAGCGCCCTGATCCACGCCGCGACCATGGTCACCGCGGGTGTGTATATGATCGCCCGCACGCACTTCCTTTACGATCTTGCTCCGCTGGCGCAGGCCCTGGTGGCGTCGGTCGGCATCTTGACCGCGTTCTTCGCGGCGACCATTGCCTTTGCCCAGCGCGACCTCAAACGCATCCTCGCCTACTCGACGATCAGCCAGCTCGGCTACATGTTCGTGGGCGTCGGCGTCGGCGCGTACGCGGCGGGCGTCTTCCACCTGATGACCCACGCCTTCTTCAAGGCGTTGCTCTTTTTGAGCGCCGGCAGCGTCATGCACGCGCTGCAGGGCGAACTGGACATCTACAAGATGGGCGGCCTGCGCAAGCGTATGCCGGTGACGTTCTGGACCTTCCTGATCGCCACGCTGGCCATTGCCGGGCTGCCGCCGCTATCGGGGTTCTTCTCCAAAGACGAAATCCTGTGGAAAGCCTTCTCCACGCACCTAAGCGGCGTGCCGCAAACGATCAACTACATCGTGTACGGCCTCGGCCTGCTGACCGCGTGCATGACGGCGTTCTACATGTTCCGCGCCCTCTTCCTGGCCTTCTTCGGCGAGAGCCGCATGGAACCCGATATCGAGGCCCATGTCCACGAAAGCCCGAAGGTCATGACCCTGCCGCTGGTGGCGCTGGCGTTGCTGGCGATGGTCGGCGGCCTAGTGGGGATCCCGCACGTACTGGGCGGCGGTGCGCACTTCGAGAATTGGATCGCGCAAACCGTCGGTCACGGCGAGGGGCACCACGCGCCCGCGGCGCTGGAACTCGGCCTGATGGCGCTGAGCGTGGGCGTGGCGCTGCTGGGCATTTTCCTGGCGTGGATATTCTATCGCAAGCGGGCCGAACTGCCCGCGAAGGTGGTCAACGCCTACCCGCGGCTGTACCGCTGGGTGTTCAACAAGTATTACGTCGACGAGTTCAACGACGCGGCGGTGGTGATGCCCATCAAACGGGTATCGACGCACTTCCTGTACCGCTTTATCGACGAGTTGATTATCGACGGGCTGGTCAACGGCGTGGGGCGGCTGGCCCGTTTTTGCGGCGGCGGCCTGGCGAAAATGCAGACCGGGCACGTGTACACCTACGCCTTTTCGGTGCTGTGCGGCGCGGTGGCGTTGGTGGCCTTCATGCTGTGGCGTTTGGGATGAGGTAAGCGATGAGTTTTCGGTTGATCTCGCTCGTGATCTTCTCACCGCTGATTACAGTGGTCGTGCTGCTGCTGTGGCGCGGCCTCGGCGATGAGAAGGTGCGGCGGATCGCCCTGGCGGGCTCGCTGGCGACCTTCGTGCTCAGCCTGCCGCTGTTTTTCTTGTACCAACCCGCCCAAAACCTCTGGCTGCTGGAGCCGGCGGTGGATTGGATCGCCGCCTGGGGCGTCCACTATGCGGTGGGCATCGACGGCATCAGCCTGTTCCTGGTTTTACTGACGACCTTCCTGACGCCGCTGTGCGTTTTGGCCTCCTGGAAATACATCCAACAGCGCGTCAAGGCTTACATGATCGCCTTCCTGCTGCTGGAAATGGCGATGCTCGGCACCTTCTGCGCCCTGGACGTGTTTCTCTTCTACGTGTTCTGGGAGGCGATGCTCGTGCCGATGTACCTGATCATCGGCGTCTGGGGTGGGCCGCGACGGATCTACGCGGCGGTGAAGTTTTTCCTGTACACGATGGTCGGCTCGGTGCTGATGCTGATCGCCCTGCTGGCCACCTACTTCGCCCTGCCCGAGCGTACCTTCGACCTGTTCGCCTGGTACCAGACGGGCCTGAGCCCCTCGCTGCAATTGTGGTGCTTCTCCGCCTTCGCCCTGGCGTTCGCCATCAAGGTGCCGATGTGGCCGCTGCACACCTGGCTGCCCGACGCCCACGTGGAAGCGCCCACCGCCGGGTCGGTGATTCTGGCCGGCGTGCTGCTGAAGATGGGCACCTACGGTTTCATGCGTTTCGCGATTCCCATCTACCCCGACGCCGCCCAAACCGCCGCCCCGGTGATGGTCGCGTTGGCGGTGATCGGCATCGTCTACGGCGCGCTGGTGGCGATGGTGCAAAAAGACGTGAAGAGACTCGTCGCCTACTCCAGCGTCAGCCACCTGGGCTTCGTGATGCTCGGCCTGTTCGCCTTCAACGCGCAGGGTGCGGCAGGCGGCGTGCTGCAAATGGTCAACCACGGCATATCGACCGGCGCCCTCTTCCTGTTGGTCGGCGTGCTTTACGAGCGCCGTCACACACGACTGATCAGCGACTTCGGCGGCATCGCCAAAGTCATGCCGGCGTATGCGACGATTTTCATGATCACGACGCTCTCGTCGATCGGCCTGCCGGGCACCAACGGTTTTATCGGCGAGTTTCTCGTGCTACTGGGCGCTTTCGACCGCTGGATGCCGCTGGCGATCGTAGCCACCTCGGGCGTGATTCTAGCCGCCGTCTACATGCTGTGGATGGTGCAGCGCGTGTTCTTCGGACCGGTGAAGCACGAGGCGAACCAAGGCCTGGCCGACTTGAACAAACGCGAGTGGGCCTATCTGCTGCCGCTGGTGCTGCTCATCTTTTGGATCGGCGTGTACCCGCAGACTTTCCTGAACAAGATACAACCCAGCGTCGAGCGCTGGTTGACGACCGTAATACCCGCTAAGCAAGTCGCGGCCTACCAGCCCGCGGCCCTCGAGCGGGACATCGCGCCGCCCGGCGGCGTGTTCGATTGGGACGGGCAATGAAAAGAGCGGCCGAATGAGCAACATGAATTTCGGACTGCTGGCGCCTGCGCTTCTCGTGCTCTACGGGATGCTCACGGTGTTGCTGGTCGAAATCCTCACGCCCGGCGACACCCGGCCGCGCGCCCGCGACCTGCCCCCGGTGCTGGCGTTGCTCTCGCTCGCGTTCACCCTGGGCGCGATATTCGTCCGCTGGCCCGGCGCCACGGGTGCCGAGGGTTTCAGCGGCATGATCACGGCGGACCGCTTCGCGCTCTTCGGCCAGGGAGTGATCGCCTTGGCCGGCGTCCTGGGCGTGTTGACCGCCTGGAACTACCTGCGCACGGTCGGGGAAGATCACAGCGAATTCTACGCCCTGCTGCTCAGCGCGGTGTTCGGCGCGATGATCATGGTGGGCGCCGCCGATTTGGTGATGGTCTTCCTGGGGTTGGAAATTCTGTCCATCAGCGCCTACGTGCTGGCCGGCTTTCTGCGGCTGCGCACCGAGTCCGGCGAAAGCGCGCTTAAATACTTCTTCCTCGGGGCGTTTTCCACGGGCTTTTTGCTCTACGGCATCGCCCTGGTATTCGGCGCGACCGGCTCGACGCACCTGACGACCATCGCGACGAAAATCGACGGCGAAAGCGCCATGTTGCTGGTCGGGCTGGCCCTGATTCTGGTCGGCTTCGGCTTCAAAATCGCCGCCTTCCCCTTCCACGTTTGGACGCCGGACGTGTACCAAGGGGCGCCGAGCCCGGTAGCCGGTTTCATGGCGGCGGCGGTGAAAACAGCGTCGTTCGTCACAATGCTGCGCGTATTGATGGTGGCTTTCGGCGATTTGATCGGCGAGTGGGGATTCATCCTCTATTACCTGGCGATCGCCACGATGGTTTTCGGCAATTTCGGGGCGCTGGTGCAAAACCACCTCAAACGGCTGTTGGCGTATTCGTCGATCGCCCACGCGGGATACCTGCTGGTCGGCGTCAGCGCCGTCATGCGCTGCCCGTCCGAAGGCCTGGGGGCCGTGTTGTTCTACCTGCTGGCCTACACCTTGATGACCGTCGGCGCGTTCGCGGTGGTCGGCCACCTGTCGCGGCGCGAGGCCGACGCGGATCACCTCGACACCTATCGCGGCTTGGCCAAACGCCACCCCTGGCTGGCGGGCGGTTTGACGATTTACCTGATGAGCATGGCCGGGTTGCCGCCGCTGATCGGTTTCGTTGGCAAATTCGCGCTCTTTGCCGCCGCGGTGAAGGCCGAACTGGTCCAGTTGGCCGTGGTGGGCATCCTGACCAGCGCGGTATCCGTGTACTACTACATTCGGGTCGTCTACATCATGTATATGACCGAGCCCGAGGCCGACGCCCCCGTGGCGGTCGGTCAGCCGCAGGATTGGCCCGGCAAGGCGGCGCTGATCGTCACCGCGGTGCTGGTTGTGCTGCTGGGCATCGTGCCCGGCCCCTGGCTTGCCTGGGCCCGCGCGAGCGCCCGTTTTCTGCTGGGCGAGTAGTTCGCGCGTCTTTTCCCATGTAAAAACAGCCGCTTTTGACGCACGGGGTTGACATCTCGGCTCGCTTCCAAGAAATTAACCGCCGTGTTCAGCCCGGGCATCGCGGGTGAAATCGTGAAGGAGACGGCCGATGGAAAAGCGCAAAGCTCGCAAGAAAATCGAGAAGATGGAAACATACAAGCCCAAGTTGACCCCGCGGGCCCGCCAGCGAAAGAAAAAGGTGCTCGATAATCCCACGCGGTCGATGGAGCCGAAAAAAGGCATGCGCGTGGCCGATATGGTCGACGCGATGAAGGGCATGAGCATTCAAGCGCGGAACATCGGCAACTGCGCCCGGGTACTCGACGGCATGTACACCGACAAACGACGCCCAACGGTTTTTTTGGGCCTGGCCGGGCCGCTGATCGCCGCCGGGCTTCGCAACGTGATCCGCGAACTCATCGCCGGAGGCTACGTCGACGTCGTGGTATCCACCGGGGCGATTCTCTACCAGGACATCTACCAGGCTCGCGGTTACAAGCATTTTCAAGGCAGCCCGCTGGCCGACGATCGCGTGCTGCGCGAGATGTTCATCGACCGCATCTACGACACCTTTGTGGACGAGGAAGCCTTCTGGGAAACCGACATGTGGATCGGGAAAAAAGCGGGCGAACTCCCGCCCGGCATTTATTCCAGCCGCCAATTCATGGACTACGTCGGTTCGCTGCTCCACGACGAAAAATCCATCGTTCGCACCTGCCATAAACGCGGCGTGCCGATGTTCGTGCCCGCGCTCAACGACTCTTCGATCGGCATCGGGCTGACCGAGCATCGCCACCGCTGCCGGCTGCTGGATAAGCCGGGGGTCGTGATCGATTCCATCCAAGACAATTACGAACTGACCCAAATCGTGGTGCAATCCAACGCGTCGGCGGCGTTTTACGTGGCCGGCGGGGTGCCGAAAAACTACATCAACGACGCCGTGGTCATGGGCTACATTTTCAACCAGGAGCGCGGCCACGATTACGCCCTGCAGGTGACCACGGCGGTGGTCAGCGACGGCGGACTCTCCAGCAGCACGCTGCGTGAAGCCACTAGTTGGGGGAAAATCGACCCGCGGGCCCGTTACTCTATGGCCTGGGTCGAGCCGAGCGTGGCGCTGCCCCTGTTGGCGCAGTACACCTTCGACCGGCATCCGAAACGCAAGCCGATCAAGTACACCTGGGACAACGACATCTTGAAGGCGACCGAACTGCCGCCGGCGGCGAAGAAGCCAACCAAGCGCCCGCGCCGTCGTTAGATCGCCGAGCCCGCGCCGTCATGAAAGCCGCCAAAGAAGCGGCCTAAACCCGAATCCCCCCCATCAGCGGCAAAGCCAATCTGTCCAACCGCGGGATCCCATTGCGAAAATGTTTGCTTTCCGGGGGTCACGCGGTAAAATCCGCTATCGAAACACACAATAAATCCCGGCGGAATAAGTCGATACCGTTCTTTGTAGAACGCGGGGGGATAAATCCTTGACGCTCAAGACGATTCCATCGATTCTCGCCCTTTTCAGCCTGCTTTTTCTTCTGGTTTTCGGCCTGCCTTCCTGCGCGAGCGACGAGGACGACGACTCCTCGACGGAACCGGAACCGGCGACGGACGATGACGACGCGACCGACGGCCCGACCATCGACCGCCCGGTTCTCGAGGTCACCAACGACCACGTGACCGTCACCGTGGATCGCCGATACGGACTATTCCACATCGACATCGATGGGTACCGGTACGTCCGGGGAGCCACCAGCGCTATCGAGACCGGAATCACGGGACCGGTGATCCAGAAGCAAACGGTCCACGTGCCCAACCGAGCCCTCGCGGGGTTGTTGCCGGTGACGATTGAGGACTCCGTGGAAGGAACGAAGGTGACGCTTCGTTATCCGGAGACCAAACACGGACAAATCACCACCACGTTGACGCTGATGCCGGAGGGCGGCGGGCTGCTTGCCGAGATGCAGTTCACCTCGGCCGGTGTAAGCGACCTGGTCTCGTTGATCCCGGTGTACGTCGGGCCCGAAACGCGCGGCGGCCTGTTCATGAAAAGCGAGCCGGCTGCGGTTCAGGTCCTGCAAAACGGCTCCGCGCTCAGCTTCGATTTCTATGCCGACCTGCAGTATGCCGACTACGCCTACAGCCGGGGGATGCTGCGGCAGTACCTGACCAACAAGCCCTCCTCGGCCTCCAACTGGAACGCGCTTTTGTTCGACCGGGCCAACGCGGAAAGCCTTCACATGGGCTATCTCTCGTTCGAATCGGTGATCCCCGAAGTGGTCGTTGGCTTTGACTCCCAGAAGAACCCGCAGTGGAACGGGACCGAAGGCTGGTTCACCTTCCAGAGCCGGAACGGCTACCTGATCGCCCGGGCCGAGCCGCCGGGAAGCGTTCGCTCTTCGGAGCTTTTCTGGATGGACCTTTTCACCGGCCGACCCCACGAAGCCCTGGAGAGCTACGCCGCCCTGCTCGCCGACCGCCTGGCCATCGAGCTGACCCACGAACCGATGGCGGGCTGGGATTCCTGGTACGTCTACAGCGACAAGATCGACCAGCAGATCATCCTGGACAACCTGGCCGGGATCGTGGAGACCTTCGGCGATTACGGAATGAACACCATGCAGGTTGACCTGGGGTGGGAGAACACCTGGGGGGACTGGACCTCCGACGAACGCTTTCCGGACGGCGTCGATTTTCTGGCCCAGCAGATTCGGGACGAGGGGTTGATTCCCGAACTGTGGGTTTCCCCGACCAACGCGATGCGAAACTCCGAGGTGTTGGGGCTCCATCCCGACTGGGGGGGCCGGGTGCATCCCCTGTACAAGCTCCTGATGCAGTCGTTCGCTGTGCCGCTGGACCTTTCGCGCGAAGACGTGGTGGATTTCGTGGGCGGAACCGGCGAGCTGTTCGCCGGCTACGGATACGAATCGGTCAAATACGATTTTGCTTACTACCACATCATGCTGGCCGAGTTGCAGGACCCGTCGCGGACGCTGGTGGAGACCTACCGGGAAGCGCTGATCGCCTTTCGCAACGGCCTGGGGTGGGACAAGTTCTTCATCAACATTTTGCTGAACGGCATCAATTACGGCCTGTGCGACTCGATGCGCATCAGCATTGATTCCTGGCCGTGCTGGGGCGATACCCAGGGCGAGCGCTGCCCGGAGTCGTCCAACACCAGCGGGTACGACGGCACGGGTATCCGGATTGGGCTCAAGGCGTTGGCGCGCCGCTACTACCTGAACAACGTGGTCTGGGTTAACCATCCGGACCAGATCTTCTTCCGCGAGCACCTGGGCCTGATCCCGCACCGCTCCTGGGCAACGCTGGTGGCGCTTTCCGGCGCCGTGATGTCCCTGGCGGAAGAAATCGCCACGATGACCGCCGCGGAGGTCGAAACCTACCGGCGCATGATCCCCAACCTCGGGATCACGGGGGTGCCGTGGGATCTGTTCGACCGCGAGTATCCGGAAGTCTGGCTGACGCCGCTGACCGACCGAAACCCCGGCGGGTTCCTGCTTCACCTGTACAGTTGGGGCAACAACTGGGACCGCACGGTCAACCCGCCGGCCGAGATCCCGGAAGAAACGCGCCGTCACTCGATTTTGTTGTCCGACCTCGAGTTGACCGGCCCCTACCGGGCCTTCGAATACTGGACGCAGACGGACCTGGGCGTCGTCACCAGCACAGTGGAAATCGACGTACCGGCCCGCGACAGCCGGGTGATCGTGCTGCGTCCCGTGCAGGACCGCCCCTACCTGGTTTCCAGCAACCGCCACGTCAGCCAGGGTGGCGTGGACCTGAGCGCGCCGTCCTGGAACCCGGCGAAACGGGAGCTTTCGTGGAATCAGGAACTCGTTTTGGGGTTCGAGCACACGGTGTACGTCGATCCGGCGGGGATCGCCGCGCAGCCGACCGTCACGACCACCGGCAGCGCCGGGGCGAACGTTCGGGTCGATGGGGAGTTGTGGGCGGTCGAGATCACGCCGACCGGCACCGGCTCGGCAAAGATCACGCTGGCGTTTTGACGAGATAACCAGGGCTGCCGTAATAGAAAATGGCGCGGGTACGCCGTATCACGCCGCAGTCGACGCGGCCCGCCTCAGGTTGTTTCGAGTGAAGCCATGGCTGCGGTTTGAATCGGACTGACGTCCAACGACGGGACGGACTTATCCGCATCGTCGACGTAATCGATCGCCGCGGGGTCGGCCTCTTCCGGTTGGTCGGCTTGGTCGCTCCACCATCCGGGACTGCCGCAAACGACCGAGAGAATCGCCAGCACTGCTAACAAAACGCCGGTTACGATGATCTTACTTCTCATCCTTGAGACGCCACCGATCATAGAGACGATCGATGTATCGACCCATTGAACGCTCATCCTTGTGCTCCTGGGTAGGTTATTTTCCGCCATACAATACGCCGCTCAGTCTATTTTATCATCGGTAAATCGGTTTCCTTTCTTTTGCGTTATTTTCGTTTCGGCGCCGTTTTGGGGTCGATTTGCCGTTTTTTGCTTTCACTGGTACATACTCTCGATAGATTTGTGGAGGTCACGTATGAAATTCTCGCTGGTAATAATAAGCCTCATTTCGTTTTTGCTGGTTGCCCCCGCGGCGGCGCAGGTAGACATCGAACAATTGCCCGGTTGGCCCAAAAACGTGCCCGAAAACGTCACCTTCGCCCAATCCCGCGGTTTGGTGATGGCCGATGTCGACGGCGACGGGAATTTGGATGTCGTTGTCGGGACCACGGCGCAGAAACTTTATGCCTGGAACGGGGTGGGCACGAAATTGTTCGAATCCAACTTGACGGGCCTGGCGCAATATCCTGTTGCGGTCGGCGATGTGGTGGGCGACGACGCGCCGGAGATCGTCGTGGCGACCCGGTCGGGAGTCGGCGGCTCGCCCATTCCGAAATTGCACGTGTTTAGCGGCGGCGGAACCCTGCTGCACTCCACCACGCTGGCGCATGAGGGTTCGATGCACATGTCGCCCACGTTGGTCAACCTGGACGGCGATCCGAAGTTGGAAATCATTATCGGCGAGCACGGCAACCAAACCGGCTGGGTTTACGCCCTGAACGGCGATCTGACCACGCTGAACGGCTGGCCGAAAACCCTGGATTACGTGCCGGCCACCGGCGCCGCTGTGGGCGATATCGACGACGACGGCCAAGTGGAAATCGTGATTTGCTCCTTCTATAGCGTGTACGCCTACGAAATCGACGGAACGCTGCTGTCGGGGTTCCCGGTCACCTACAGCGGCCAGAGCCACAGTTATGATTCGCCGGCGCTCGCGCCGCTTTCCGGAAAGGGCGATCTGCAAATTCTCGTGGCGACCCACGGCGATTCCAACCAAGTGCACGCCATCAACCCCGATGGCACGGAACTGGCCGGCTGGCCTTACGACCTGGGCGACGCGTGGAGCTTTTCGGAGCCCGCGGTGGGCGATGTAGACGGAAACGGCGACCTGGAAGTGGTCGTCGGGCACGCGGGCGGTTCGATTGCCGCCGAGAACTTATACGTGATCAATCACGACGGCACGGATTTGGCTCCCTTCCCGCTTTTGCTCCAGAATTCCATTGAAGGCAACTTCGTTCTGGCCGATTTCACCGGCGACCTGCGGTTGGAAATTCTCTACACCGACAATAACGCCGAGGAGGGTCGCGGCAACGTGTTCGCGGTTAACGCCGACGGGGATGCGCTGGACGGCTGGCCCCTGCGCGTGGGCGGTTGGACGTACTTGAACGGCGCCACGATCGCCGATATGGACGGCGACGGCGTTCCCGAATTCGGCGTGCTCGGCTATTTCGAGTCGACCCTTTCGGTCAACCTGTTCCGGACCGACGACTACTTCCTCGGTCAGGGCGGCGTGCACTGGCGCACCCATCAAGCCGACAGCCGTCACACCGGACGCTACCGGCCGGTCATGGCCGATGACGACGACGACGATACGACCGGCGACGACGATACGACCGGCGACGACGATACGATCGATGACGACGACGCCGATGACGACACAATCAATGACGACGACGCCGCCGATGACGACGCAACCGATGACGACGACGACACAATCGATGACGATGACATGGACGATGACACAAATTCGGATGATGACGATAACGATAACGACTCGGGAAGCTGCTGCGGCTGAGGGTCTTCCTAGCGGACGTATCCGAGCTCTTTGAGCTTCTGCTGCATGTGGTCGTCCAGGACGACTTTCTCGGAAGCACCAAAATCGTTGCGTGCCAGTTCGCGGTCGAGCATGGCGGTCAGTTCGCCGCTGAGTCGCGCCTGCTCGGCCGGTGTTCCAAAAAAACGGCTCTCGCCACGCGGCCCCAGATACGCCAGTTTCGTTTTCCCCGTGCCCGAAGCGCGATAGAGCTTGTACTCGCCGGTCCGCAGGCAGGAAAGCAGCACGTGCTCGGTGTCCAATTGGCTGACCGCCGCCAGATCATCGCGGCGCGAGTCGCCGAAATGCGTCACCAGGTCCACGCCCGTCGCGTAGTCCGGCGCGTCCAGTCCAATCGCCGCAACGATCGTGGGCAGCACGTCGATCAGGCGCACCTGTTCGGGCACCCGCGTCCCGCCGAAGCGCCCCTTGGGGAATTTCACCAGCAGCGGCACGTGCAGCAGTTCGTCGTAGAGGGTGTGCGAGTGCAGCGCCCACTTGCCGTGTTCGCCCAGTTCCTCGCCGTGGTCGGAGGTCACGACGATCAGGCTGTCGTCGTAAAGATCGCGGGCGGCCAAGCCGTCCAGAAAGCGGCCCACGCCGCGGTCGGCGGAGATCACCTCGGCGTCGTAGCAGTTGATCACGTGCTGCTGGTCGGCTCCAGACAGCTTGATTTTCTGATAGTGAATGTTGACCAGGTCCTCGCCGTCGATGCGCGTTGGATCGAGCGGCCCCTCATACGAGCCCAGGCGCGCCAGGTCATCGGCGGGCGGACGATAAGGCGCGTGAATTTCGTAGCTGTGCAGGAAAAAAAAGAAGCGGTCCTTGGTCAGTTTTTCCAGGGCCAGGCGGCTGGCTTCGTCGAAGCGGCGCTCGGTATCACAATCGTAATCGGCAAAGCCCCGGTCGAATCCGAAGACCGGCGACACTTGCAGCCCGCCGTTGACCGAAGCCGTCCGGTAGCCCGCCTGCTGCATCATTTCGGCCGCCGTGCGCACGGCGCGGTTGATCTTCTCGCTCATCTGCACGGTTTTTTGGCCGCGGCGCAGAAAGCAGCCGTGGTCGCTCGGGATCACGCCGGTGAACAGCGAGGCGTGCGACGGCGCGGTGTAGGGGGCCGGGGCGATGCATTGCTCGAACAACACGGCCTCGGCGGCGAACTTGTCCAGATGGGGGGTCAGGCCGCGGGGGTAGCCGTAGGCGCCCAGGCGATCGGCCCGCAGGGTGTCCAGGGAGATGATCACGACGTTGGCGGGGGCCGGCTCCGGCGGGGCGGCGAAGTAGACCGGGCGGCGCGGCCGTCGGTTATAGCAGCCGGTCGTGCCGGCCAGCGTCGCGCACATGGCGGCTTGGAGGAACTCGCGTCGGTTCATGCGGCCTTCCGTTCGGGCGATGGGCTTAGGCAGAGTGTTCGAACACCATCTTTTTCACGTCGACGCCCTCGATGGCGGCCAGGGCCTGCTCGCACTCTTCGACGAGATCTTCGGTGCCGAACATCTCCAGGAGGATAACGCCGCTGGGCGCGCATTCGGCGTTGGCCACATCGTGCAAGCCGATGCGGGTTTTGATGTTGCAGCCGAATTCCGATAGCACTTCCTGCACGTCGCCGGCACGCTCGATACGATCGATGACGTGAATGCCGAGGATGATGTGGTGGTCCACCGAATTACTCCTTTTTCCGTTGAACGTTGGTTAAGGTCGGCGGCCGGCCCCATGGGTCGAACGGCAGCCGGCATCGCGGGTACGAGCAAGCGGGCATCGGCCGCGCGCCGCTCAGCCTGAATGATAGGCTTCGAAGCGGCGTTTTTTGGCGAGCCAATCCTCGCTGTGGTCTTCCTGCTTCAACATCATTTCCAGGAAGCCGACGAATTTGCGCTTGAACTCGGCGAACGAACGCACCCGCAGCGTATGCTTGAGCAAAAAGCTGGGTCTTGAGTGAAAGTGAATGTAGGCGCGTTTGGTGATCTCGTCGATTTCCTCGTTACTAAGCTGCGTCCACGGCCGATCCAGGGCTCTTTCCTCCACCAAGCCCAGTACGTAGTCGCGCCAATAGTCGTTGCCGGCGGCGGCCATGTCGCGCCACATACTCGTGAGGGGTTTGGCGGTCAACTTCGAAAACTGCACATAGTCCAAACCGAGGCTCTTGGCGAATTTGACGGTCTCGGCGAAGGTCTGTTTCGTCTCTCCGGGCACGCCGACCAAGAAGAAACCCAGCGTGCGGATTCCCTTTTCCTGGGTCAGCGCCACCGTGTCGCGAATTTGCCCGATGGTGATTTTCTTGTTGATCGCGTCGAGCACCGACTGCAAGCCCGACTCGATGCCGAAGTAAATGCGGCGGCAACCCGCCTGCTTCATCTTGCGCAGCAATTCCTCGTTCACCGAGTCGATGCGCGAGCGGCAAGCCCAGGTGATATCCAGTTTGCGCCGGATGATTTCATCGCATATCGCCGCCGTACGCTTGCGGTTGATGGCGAATTCATAGTCGAAGATATCGATTTCGCGCACGCCGTATTGGTAGTAGCAAATTTCCATCTCGTCCACGACCTGCGTGACGGTCCGCGGGTTGTAGGAAGTGCCGCCCGCCTCGCAGAACGTGCAACTCATCGGGCACCCCTTCGAGGTGACCATCACCGTGAAATTCTTGCGCTCGGTCGGGAACTCCTCGTACAGGTCGTTGGGCAGGCCGCTGCGCCACGGGAAGGGATAGTCGGTGAACTTCTCTTCCTCGGCGGCGCTGGGCGTCTGTACGATCTCGCCGTTGTTGCGCTTGAACACCAGGCCCGGCACGTCGTCGAAGCGCCGCGCGCCCTCGAACTCCTCCAGCAGACGCGGCACGGTGACCAGCGCGCTGTTCACGCAGCCGAAATCGACCACGTCGTTCATCAGGCTTTCTTTGGGATACACGCGCAGGTTGTAGCCACCCACGACGATCGGCACGCCCAAAGCTTGTTTGATGTGCCGCGCCCATTGGAGGGTTTCGCGGAACATGTAGGTGGTCATCATGAAGCCGACCAGGTCCGGTTTCCATTCGCGCAACCGGTCGACGACATCATCGGGCGAGAGTTGCAGGGTGCGGGCGTCGATGATCGTGGCTTGGTGGCCGTGTTGCTCGGCAATGGCCGCCACCCACGCCAGACTCAGCGGGGGGAACATCCCAAAGAAACGCTGGACGACACGCAGGTTTTCCTCGTGCAGCTTGTAGGAAAAGGAATTGAATACCAGCGCTAGTCGCACACTTATCTCCTTCGCAGTGGCCCGGGTGAAAAATTCACGCCGGGCACCTGTTCCCCCATAGGACTTTTTATTGTCCATCTGAACAGGGGCAATGTCCAGCCGGAAAAAAGTGTCAATAAGAGTTATTTCGAGTTACATCAGCATCGCGGCTTGGCCGGATATCTGTTCGGCGTCCTTAACGAGACGCTCGAGCACCTCGGCCGCCAGCGAGGGGTCGGGCAGGCGACCGGCGGCCCGCAGTGCGGCAACCTCGGGGTGATTCAAGATACGTTCCAGCGTTAAATTGCGCTCGATACCGTCGGAGGAAAAGCCCGCCGCGTGCGCGAGCTGATTGGCCAAATAGGTCGTTGTAGCCAGCGGGCCGCTGTGGCCGGTCGGCACGTGATGACCGCCGACGCCGGCCACGAGTTCGTCGGGCAGTTCCCAGCGTTCCAGCAAATAGCCGCCCATATCGGCATGGGTGCTTTGTTCGAGTTGGCGCTCGATGGCGAAAAAACTACCGCCTTTTTCCCGCCCGAGTCGCATGATGCGCTCGAAGTCTTCAGGGAAAAAGCGATCGAGCAATACCTTGCCGATGTCGTGCAGCAAGCCGGCGGCAAAGGCGTCGCCGTCGCCCAAACCCGTCCCCGCGGCCAATTCGCGCGCCGCCACCGCCACGGCAAAGCTGTGCTCCCAAAACGCCGCGCGGTCGAACAGGTCGCCGGCCGTCGGCCGCATCACCGACTCGAACGCCCCGACCGAAACGGCCAGGGAGCGCACTTCGTCGAAACCGATCATGGCAATGGCGCGATCGATGCTGTCGATTTCGCGGGCGCGGCGATAAAAGGCGCTGTTGGCAACGCGCAAGAGTTTGGCGGCCAGGGAGGGATCGGCGTGAATCACCTTGCTCAAGTCTGCCAAGCCGGCGTCTTCATCGGCGGTGACTTGCAGGACCTTCGTCACCGTGGTGGGAATGGTCGGCAGCTCGCTTACGTCATCCAATCGCTTGAGCAAATCCAACTTTGCGCGCTCCGCAGGAAATCGTGATTGTCGCCAGCCTACTGAGCGGCCGGTTCTTTGGCAATCTTTTTTTCGCCCACGGCGTCCAGCAGACCTTGTTTCGCGATCGCCGCGTCGATCAACTCGGCCATCAAGCGGTGCCCCACCACGGTGAAGTGCACCTCGTCACGGAACTGCCGTTCCCGGTACGAGGCCTCCAAGAAAGCCGGGGCGGCGTCGAGGGTGACGATGCCCGCGCGCCGGGCCGCTTCGCCCACACGAACCGAGCTGTTGTTGCGGCGGTGCCAGTCGTAGAAGTCGGGCCCCGGCCGCATGCCGCGCGCCACGGCTTCGTCGAAGGTATAACGCGACAACAACGGCACAACCAACAACGCGCAGCCGTCGGCGCGACACGCTTCGGCCACGGCGTTCAGGTCTTGATTCGTGTAGGCGAGCACCTGCCGGGTTACTTCGGGATCGGCGTCACGCACGACAAAGCGCTGCAAGTCATATTGACTGGGTGCGACGGCTTCGGCGAAACGCGGCGGGCGCAGCCACAACCGCAGCAAGCGGTAGATATGCGACCGCGCGGCCAATCGCCGCACGCTCCACTTAAGCGGGTCGCGTTCCATATCCAAGCGCAGGCGCAGGTAGTCTTCGCGGTAGCCGTAATTCGTGTAGAGCACGAGCAGATCCGGATCGTAGGTCCGCAGGTAGTTTTCGTAGATGACCCGCTGCTTCCACAGCGCCGAACCCGGAATCCCGGCGTTCATCACCTCGACCGACATCCCCCGCGCCCCAAGCAACGAGGCCAACACGGACGGATAGGCTTCCTCGTACGCCACGCCCGCGCCGAAGGTCGTGGAGTCCCCCAGGCACATAACACGCACCACGCCGGGGCGCCGCTCGCGAGGCGTGTCGGGGCCGCGAAAACCCGCCGCGTTGAGAAATTCGATGGCGTCGGTCCACGGATTGGCCGCGCCGGGCCGCATGGTGTAGCCGATGTCGTAGGCGTCGGTGAAAAGCTCTTCCGCGGGCAGCGTCGCCCAACCTCCGAGACGCAACACGGCTTCGATCAAGGCGAAAAACAGACCGACCGCCACGAGCGCAAAAAGGACATGGCGGCGATGGCGGCCCCAACGGCGTCTCACGGGGCCGTCTCCGCCGATCCCGCGCACTTGGGTATCCAACCGCGGCGGCACAACTCCGCGGCCAGCGTCTCGGCCACGATGCGATGCCCGCCCGAGGTGAGGTGGGACTCGTCGAGGAAACAATTCTGCTCGTACGAGGCCTTCAGCAGCGGGCCGCTAAGGTCCAGGCGCGGCACGTCGAAACGTTCGAGGGCATCGAATAGCGCGACGGTGCCGTTGTCGACATGCACCTTGTGCCGCCAGTTCAAGTCGCCGAACCGCATGCCCTCTTCGTGGGCGATAAGGTAGGTGTCGCGCGCCTGTCGCGGCACGACCAACAAGCGCGCCCCGGCCTTGCGGCAGGCGGCGGTCATGGCCTGGATATCCTCGCGGGTATCGCGCGCCACCCTTTCTTCGGGCAGGAAGATTTGATCGCTGCCGGTGTATTGGTTCGCCAGGTCGTCAAACCGCGGCGGGCGTATCCAGCGCCGCAGCAGGCGATACAAGTGCAAATGCGCCAAGCCCTTGCGCAAGGGGGCGAGGACATCGCGTCCGCGCTGCGCTTCCCGCAATACAAAGTAATCGGCGCGGTAGCTCGGGCCGGTGTAGACCACCACGATATCCGCCGCCCACTCGTCGACTTTTTTCTCGATCAGCAGGCGATGCTGCCACAAGGCGGTTCCCGGAATGCCCCCGTTGAGCACCTCCACCGCGTGGTGCTTACGCAACAAAACCTCGATTTGGTACGAGTAGGTTTCGTGCGCCTCGACGCCGACCCCGAAAGTCGCCGAATCGCCCACGCTGAGAATGCGCGGCACGCCGGGTTGCTTGGCGGCTGTCGGCGCGCGACCGCGGAAACCCTCGTCGTTCAACACCTCGCCGAGTTCCGAATACGGATTGGGCGCGCGCGGCACCATCGTGTAACGCGGGTCGTAGACGTCGGTGAAGAACTCCTCCTGCTTCAGCAGCGCCCAACCGCCCCACCGCACGACGAGCTCCGCCGCAACGAACACCAGCACGACCGTCACGAGGGCGAAAAGAACACGGCGGCGATAGCGGGCATAGGCGCGTTTCATAACGGCTCGACGACCGGCAGCCCCAACGCCGCGAGCAGTTGACGGTCGCGGTCGGCCGAGGGCCCTTTGACGGTCAGCAGATCCCCGATCATCAATCCCGAAGCGCCGGCGCGAAACATGTCCGCTTCCAAGTCGCCCAGGTTCTCGCGGCCGCCGCAGATGCGGATCTCCTGCCGGGGCAGCATCAGCCGCGCGACGACCAAGATGCGCAGACACTCCACTGGCGACAGGCGCGGGCGACCCGCCAGCGGCGTGCCGGGGATCGGTATCAGGAAATTGATCGGCACGGAATCGACGCCCAGCCGGCGCAGGTCGAGCAGCAGGTCGACGCGGTGCTGCCAACTTTCGCCGAGGCCGAACAGGCATCCCGCGCACACCTCCAGCCCCACGCGTCGCGCCGCGGTCAACACCGCCACATTGTCGTCGTAGGTTCGCGTCGAGCACACCTGCGGGTAGAAGTCGCGCGCGGTTTCCAAGTTGTGGTGGTAGCGCACCAGGCCCGCCGCCCGCAGCGCCGCCAAGGCTTCCTGCTCCAGCACGCCGAGGCTCGCGCACGGAATCAAACCGACTGCGGCGATCGTCTCGACGCCCCGTACCGCGTCATCCACCTCCGCTTGCGTAAGGCCCCGCCCGCTGGTGACGAGCGAGAAATGCCGCGCCCCGCCGGCCTTAGCACGCAGCGCCGTTTCGCGGATCGTCTCGGGGTCGAGAAAGGCGTATTCGGGTGACGAGGTTTCGTACCGGCCGCTTTGCGCGCAGAACGAGCAATCCTGGTCGCAGCCGCCGCTCTTGGCGTTGACGATGGCGCACAAGGACACCGCCGGTCCGGCAAAACGCCGGCGCAGAAGGTCGGCAACTTCCAGCCACGCGGCGAAGTCGGTCTCGGGCAGGATTGCGACGGCCAGGGCTTCGGCGGCGGTCAGCGCTTCGCCGGCGAGCAGGCGGTCGATTCGGGCGGCGTCCATCATGGGCGTCATTCTACGGGGGGCGTGAGGGTTGTGCCAAGCTGCGCCGCTCGACGGGTGAAGACCGCCAGCGGCGTGCGATATTGCCCGACCCGCTCGTAGCGCCGCGCCAAGCGGTAGTTGTCGCGCAGCGCCGCGCCGGCTGCGACGCGCGAACCTTCATCGAGCGAAGCCAGGTCGCCCGAATGCACGGCAACGACGTCCCACCGCGCTGCGGACAACCCTTCGACGACGTCGGCGGCGGTCAGCAGGCCCAAGTGGCGGGCGGTCGTTCGATCCCAGCGGGTGGTCAGCGAGAAAGGACCCATCTCGAGGCCGGGCGGCAACGAGAAACCACCCTCCACGGCCAGCAGGGGCTCGAAGAGAAACACGTCGCCGCTTCCGGCAAGGCGGCCGATTTCGCGGCCCACGCGTCGTTCGACGGCAGGGGGCGGCTCGTCGAATTCGAGATGCCGTTGGAAGAACCAATGCAACCCGGCTTGCGACACCAGTAGCAACGCGAAGATGGCGATGCGCGTCAGGCGGGAGACGTTCACGCGCGGCAGGTGTCGCGCCGCAAACAACGCGAGCAGCATCGTGGGGACGACCTGGTATTTGGGATACGGCGTGGCCGGCAGAGTGTGGACGAGGCTCAGCAGCAGCGCGCCGCCGAGCAGCAGGGCGTCGTGGATGTCGCGACGTTGCGGCTGCAGTCGCCAAGCGGCAAGAGCGGCGGCCAACACCGGCGCGGCGAAGACGATCCACCACAGCCAAAACCATGCTTTGAACTTGAGGACGGCGACTCCGGTCACCGCGCTTTGTCCGCCGCCGAGGTGGTAGCCGACAAGGCCGGCCCACGTGCGCTCCGGGGCGAGCAGAAAAAACGGCCCGACCAGCAACGCGAAAGGCAACAGCCCGGCCCACGCGCCGCGCCACGCCTCGCGCAGCCGCGTTCCCCGCAACGCGGTCACGACGGTGAAGACCCACAAGAAGGCGGTCCACGGCGCAAGGCTCACGCGCATTGCCGCCGCGACGGAGGAAACGGCCAGCGCGCCCCCGACCCGCCCGCGCCGCCACAACAGCAAGGAGGCGATCACGGCGAGGCACTCGTACGCGGGGGTCATTGCCAGGGTGTTCATGTTGGCCATGAACGAGGATGCCCCGGCCAGCGCAAGCCACCACCAGCGTCCGCCGGACAGGCGGTCAGCACGCAACCAGACGGCGCCGAGCCACAAGGCGAACAGCCAGGCCAGCGCGGCTTGCAGGCGGGCGGCGATCAGCGTGGGCACGGCGGCGACAATCGGCGCATGGACCAGGGCGGCCAGCGGGCCTTGCGTGAAAAACGAATGGAGATACGGCAAATGCCCCTGCCCGATGCCCCGGGCCGCGGCCAGATACCAGCCTTCGTCGCCGCTGGGGATGGCGAAAAACACGTGCACCAGCGTCCACAGGACGACGAAAACGGCGGCCGTCGCAGTTAGGCGGCGATCCCAGGGATCAGCGTTCATCTTGCGGTCGTTCTTTCGATTTTGGTCCGGCATGGAACACGGCCATGCTACACTGAGTGAAATCTATTGCCAAAGCGAGTTATGAAGCTATCGATTTTCGTTCCGGTCTACAACGAGGAACCGACGGTACGGCTGCTGTTGGAGAAGGTGGCGGCTGTCGATCTGACGCCCCTGCGCCTGACGAAGGAAATCATCGTCGTAAACGACGGCAGCACCGATCGCACGGCCGCCCAGGTGCGCGCTTTTCTCGCTGATCATCCCGACGAGCCGGTACGCCTGATCGAACTGAGCGGCAACCACGGCAAAGGCTACGCGGTGCGCCAGGCGTTGAATACGGCCACCGGCGAGTTGTGTGTCGTGCAAGACGCCGACCTGGAATACGACCCCGCCGACTGGTCCGAGCTACTGGCCCCGCTGGCGGCGGGCGAGGCGCCGGTGGTATTCGGCAGCCGGGGCCTGCCCTTGGGTGCGGACCAATCGCGCCGCCGCTTCTACCAGATCGGACTGGTCATCGCGCACTTTTTCATCCGCCTGCTCTACGGCTACCGCTTTACCGACGCGGCCACGTGCTACAAGGCGATGGGCACCGAACTGATGCGCCGCCTCGATTTGAAACACCGGCGTTTCAGTTGGGACATGGAACTGGGGTGCAAGCTGCTCAACCGGGGCGTGCCGATTCTGGAACGCCCGATTTCGTACCGCCCGCGTTACAAGAGCGAAGGCAAGAAGATCCGGTGGCGCGATTTCGTCTCGTCGATGTGGGCGATTTTCCACACGCGCTTTTTCGATCGCGGCGCGCGCGAATTCCGCCTGCCTACCTGAGGCTTGTTATTCCGGCATGAGGTCGTGGCCGACCTGCGGGAAGGGCAAGTAACGCTTCTGGAAAAGTTGCATGACCGTTTCGTCGGCGAAGAACCGGCCGCGCTCGGACAACCAAATTTGGTTTTCGTCCTCTTCCAGCAGGCCGAAACCTTGGAGGCGGTCGATCTCCGGTCCGAAGTGCTCCCGCAAATCCATACCGGTTCGCTTCGCAAAGGGCCGCTTGCCAACCCGGCAGTTTTTGAGCGGGCTGATGAAGCTGCGCCGGGCCTCGGTTTCGGTGTCGCGAAGCAGGGCGCGGTCGGCCGGCAGCTTTCCGGCCCGGACCAGTGCGTAGTAGCGATCGAAATCGTCGGCGACGTTCACGGTGAAGGTGCGGTGGTAGTTCGACCACGCCGAGGGTCCCAGGCCGATCACATTGTAGAGCCGGCAGCAATAATCGACCATGAAATGCGTAACGTGTTGGGGTCCGCGCGCGAAGATGCGGGTGAAGTGCTGCTTGTAACCGGCGTCTTCGGAACTGATCGCGGCGACCATTTTCATCAGGCGGATTTCGTCGTCGCCGGGGAATCGCCCACGGTTCTGTTCGAATTCGTTGAGGATCGCCGCCTGTCGTTCGCCGTGACGCAGGATGCGCAGGCGGTATAGCTGCCAAGCGTCGACCTCCAAGTCGATCGCGGTTTGCATGGAGTCGAGCCAATCACTGTGTTTTTGGCCCGGGTAGCCGTAAATCAGGTCGATGGAAAGGCTTTCGAAATCGGCGTCGCGAATCGCGGCGATCGCCTCCCTGGCTTCGTCGCCGGAATGTTGCCGCCCCATGTGGCGAAGGATGTCGTCATTGAAGCTTTGCACGCCCATGCTGATGCGGTGCACGCCGTGATCGCGCAGCGTGCGCAGCCTGGCGGCTCCGACTTCGCCGAGTAGGGAACGGGGTTCGGCCTCGAAACTGAACTGGCGGCATCCCCGCAGATCGAAGTATTTGTGCACCGCAGTCAGGACGCGCTCTAGTTGGGGTGGCGTCAGATAGGTCGGCGTGCCGCCGCCGAAAATCGCCGTTGTGATCGGGATGCGTTCGCCGCCGAGTTTGTCGACCGCGAGGCGCATCTCTTCGATCAACACGTCGAGGTATTCTTCGACAAGCGCCGGATCGGGATTGATGGTTTTCACCCAATGGCAGTAGGTACAGGCGAAAGCGCAAAAGGGGATGTGCACATACAGGGTGAACGGAATGCTGGGCGGAAGCGTGTCTTGGGCCCGCAACGCGTCCACGTCGGCCGGTTGGTAGAACTGAATATGGGGGTATATCACCACGGGCAGGAATTCGTCTTCGCCCGGCAAAATATGCGCCGCCAATAGCTCGGCAGCGTTGAGGTCCTCAAGCTTTTCTTTGGCTCGCGCAATCAAGTTGTCGTAGCTCGGCATCTTTTTTCCTATATTGTTCACGTCAACCTTCTATGGATGGGGTAAAGCGCGGGGAAAAACAAGTGTCGGCGTCATTTTTAACCTGTGGATTTGCGTCTTTCGCAGGTGTCCCGTACAATCGGCGCGGCTATCGAAGCCCGAAAAAGTGAGGTTTTTCATGCAACGAACTCTCCTGTCGATTGTGGCGATCTTCCTGCTGGCCTGCGGCATGGTTTGTCTCACGGCCTGCTCCACCAGCGAGGAAGAGGACCCCTACGCGCCCTCCGATACCCTCGATGAGGGCGACGACGACGATATCGATCCCGGCCCGGGCGGAGGCGACGATGACGACGATACGTCCGGCGACGACGACACCGCCGGCGACGACGACTCCGCGGGTGGCGACGACGACGACTCCGTGGATAGTTCCGGCCCGTGCGACGGACTGGTCGAATCCCGGCGAATCGTCTACACGACTTGGGAAGACCTATCGACCACGGTACGCGCCGATTTCATCGGGGCCTTTGGCGAGGAATTCGCGGCGAAGATTTTCTACGCCCGCTTCGTGTACTGGTACGCCGTCGCCCGCGAATTGATGGACGCCTCGCGCGCCTTCTATCGTTTCGACGACGACGACTATCCGCAGGAGCGTTGGGACGCGGAAGTGCTGGCGGCGGAAATGACGGTTTCCTATTACCGCAGCCGCGGTGAAACGAACAACATCGCCGAATTTCACGCGGGCACGGTCACGATGCACGGCTCGCTCACCGCGCCGCCGATTCCCGGTACCAGCGATCCGGAAACCTTCTTCCGCAACAACGAAGAATCCATCCTGGGTAACGCGCCGGTTCTTCTTTGGTACCAGACCTATTGGGCCAAAGAGGCGGTCACCACGCAGATGGACCCCAATTTCAACGCCATGGTCGACGAGTATTTGTGCGAGGCGATCGACGAAAGCGTCGCGCTTGCTTTCCAGCAGCCGCACGTCAGCTTCGATGAAAACCTGCCGCCGCTCGTGTGGGACGCTTTCGAAAGCGACCTGGCGACCTGGAGCATGAAGCTCAATCCCTCTCTGGAGCTAAGCACCGGGACGCCGACCGGCCTGGCCGAATTCCGGTAGGCGCCGGTTCATGCGACGCGCTGGGGTACTTGTCATTGGTTGCCTGTTGTTGGGCCTGCTGGTCGCCGCCTGCGGTGAGACGCCCGTCGAGTTACCGGAACCCAAACGTGTAACGCTGGCGCCGCAAAACGAAAACGAACTGCACTTGGTTTTCGGCGGCGACACGATGATCGACGATCTGGCCCTGCCGTGGTTGCTCGCCCACGGGTGGGATTACACGCTGCGGGGCCTGAAACCGCTTTTCGAACGCGCCGACCTGGTCGGGTTGAATCTCGAGGTTCCCGTCGCGCGTGCCTGCCGTCGCTCGAAGACTAAGAAGTATTCCTACGTGATGATGCCGGAGGCTTTGGCCGGGCTAAAAAATAACGGCGTGGACGTGGTTAACCTGGCCAACAATCACTATCGCGATTGCGGCCCAGCGGGCAAGGAATCGACGGTCCGCTTTCTCGACGAGTGGGGCATCGAACATATCGGTGGCGGCTTAACCCCGGCCGAGGCGGGCCGGCCACTGATTGTGCAGTTCGGGGAGACGACCGTCGGCCTACTGGGATTTTACGGATACAGCGGCAACCACGCCAAGCACGGCACGGCCCAGCTCACTGAGGCATCGGTGCGCGGACTGATCGGCGGTTTGCGACCGCTGGTGGACGTGCTGGTCGTCAATGTCCATTGGGGAAAAAACTACGTGGTGGACGTGGACGCCAAGCAGCGGCGATTCGGCCACTTGATGCTCGATCTGGGCGCGGATGCGATCGTCGGCCACGGGCCGCATATTCCGCAGGCGATGGAACTATACAGCGGCAAGCCGCTGGTGTATTCGGTGGGCAACGGGGCGTTCGCCACGGGCAACAACCGGGCGCACGAGAGCCTGCTGGCCGAATTCATCGTGCGCGACCGGCGCATTCGCAACGTGGTGTTTCATCCGATATGGAATCAAAACCGGCACGAGGGCGTTCGTTGGCAACCGCGGCCGGCCAAGGGCAAGCGCGCGGCCCGCACGCTGCGGCGTTTTGCGGCCGCCTCGGCGCAATTCGGCGCGGCATTGACGATTCGAGACGATACGGCCGAACTCCCACTGAGGTGAATCCATGCCCGAGTCGTTGCGAACCCGCATGACACGACTGCTTTACAATTTCTTCCCCGCCTATCGCGGCACCGGCGCGCGGGTGACGTACATTGCCGATGATTTTCGGGAGGTGCGCGTCAAGCTGCCGCTTTCGTGGCGCACGTACAATTACGTCGGCACGATCTACGGGGGCAGCATGTACGCCTCGGTGGACCCGATGTTCATGATCATGCTGATCAAGAATCTGGGGCCGGAGTACGTGGTGTGGGACAAGGAAGCGACGGTTCGCTTTCGCCGGCCGGGGCAAAGCACGCTGACGGCGCGTTTCACGATCGAGCCAAGCGATCTGGATGAGATTCGGCAGACGCTGGAAGCCGAGAGGTCCGTCGACCGTTCCTACCACGTCGAGTTGATCGATCGCGAGGGCCGGGTCTGCGCCGAAGTGGACAAGGTGATTTACATCCGCAAGGCGCGCGGGCAAGAGCAGCGCGCGGGCCTGCGATTGTGGGAGTAAGCGCTCGTTCCCACCCGGGTCGCTAGAAACCGTCGAGTTCGTTGACGTAGGGGCGCAGGGCCGGAAACAGCGTCGAGACGACGGGGCGCAATTCCGGCGGGCAGCGCATATCCGGCGTCGTGTCCAGCATGTCCGGAACCGATTTCACCCCGAAAAGCATGCGCATCAGTGATTCGCGGCCGCCGCGCAAACAGAGCACGACCGGCGCGTCGTGCGGCGGACCGACGCCGGCGAAACGCCCGTTGCGAATCTCCAGCGTGAAGGACTGCGAGTCCATTCGGCACGGCAGCGACAAGGTGAGGTCGCAAAAAGCGCTTGCGGCGAGCCGCCGGTCGAAGGCGGGTTTCAACGCGGCAATCATGCGGCGCCAGTCGAGCATTTTGACCTGCAGCGCGTAGGTGAGCATGGGGTCGACCGGGTCGGCGCCCCAGTATTGCGCCGCGGGAAGCAGCGGATCATCGCCGGGCAGCGCCAAGTCGAAATCGGGGAGATCCTCTTTCATGGCGCGGCGGCCCAGGTATCGCAACGCGGCGGGCAAGGTGGCCGCCGTCCACCCCCCGGCTTCCATCACGAGCATGCCGGTGGTTTGAAAGTTGACGCGCAAGTACGCCGCCACGCGCCCGTCACGCGTAAACACGTGCGTCTCGATATCGCCCGCTTTTTCGTAGTGCTTCAACCAGGTTCGCAGCGACGCGCGGTCTCGCGAAAAATGAACCTGCTTACCGGCTAACGAGCGGTGATAAAGATTCATGAGGCGCGGGACGTCGGCCGCTGTGGCGCGACGGCGATGAAGGCCCGGCACCGGGTGAAGATCGGCCGCGACGTATGCCTCCATGCGGCAGCGGGCGTAGAAGGGCGTGGCAAAGGCGTAGCCCAGGCGGCGGTAGTAAGTCGGAATGCCGAACAGAAGCGCAAAGGGATAGTGCTGGTCGGCGACTTGGTCCAGCAAGTCGGCGTGGATGCTGGGAAACAGGCCGCGGCCCCGCCACGATTCAGCGGTGGCCACAGCTTCGAGCAAGCCTGCGTCCATCGTCACGCCGTCCACGACGAAGCGTTCGGGCAGCATCATGGCGTAAGAGACCAAGCGCCCCGCGGCGTCGAGGTGTCCGGCTTCGCGGAGGAGGTCACGCCGCGGGTGGTGCTTGAGAATCGCGGTGAAGAAGCGGGCGACCGAGGCGTCGAAAACTTCGTGAAGCAGCGAGCCGACGGCGGTGGTTTTCGGGTGCCGTGTGAGGGTCGGTTCGGCGGATTTCATGCGCGGGATTTGCGTACGAATTCTTCGCCGGCGGCACCGCGGCCGTTGCCGGTTTTTTCCTTGGCGACCAGTTGCTGCATTTTTTCGGCGCCGACGAGTTTTTCGACGGCGACTTCCAGGGTTTTGAGGTCGTCGTAATAATGGTGGGACCAGGCCATCTCATCGGCCAGTTCCTCGAGGCGTCCGGACAGTTCAGCGAGGTGTGCGGGGTCGAGGCCGCTGGATTTACCTGCCGCGCTGGCGACGTACTGCTGCAATTCGATGATTTGTTCGCGCAGCATGCCGGCCATTTGGTCGATTCGGCTGGACACGGAGGCGGTTTCGGCGAGGTTGGATTTTTGTTTCGCCAGGCTTTCCTTGAGGGCCTTGATAATCGCGCCGGACTGCTTGGTTATCAGATGCCGCTGCTGGGAGCCGATTTCGTCGATTTTAGCGCGCAGCAGGTCGAAGTTCATCGACGCGAGCTTGGTCAACTTTTTGACCTTGCGCTGCCGGAACACGGTCCACAGCGCGAGCAAGGTCAGAAACGCGAGCCAGCCGAAGATCACGTAAATTTGGTAGACAACTGCCTTGGCGAGGATTTCCTGCAGATGTTCCATGGTGGGCCTCTATCGCTTCGTTATTTCTTACGCGCAAACGGGTTGATCTTCTCAAACCACGTCTGCTTTTGCGTCTGCTTTTGTTCCTGCAACTTGATCAAGCGCAGTTCGCGCAAAGCTTCGATACAATTGGGATTGCAGATCAGCGCCTTTTCGTACTGCTTTTCGGCGAATTCCCGGAGCCCCTGCATCTTGTAGATTGCGCCGAGGAAGAGGTAAGCGCGCTCCGAACGCGGATTGATTTGAATCGCGCGATTCAACGCCTCGCGACCGTTGAACTGCATGTCGCTGGGCGTTTGGTCTTCAAAGAGCTTGGCGTCTTCCTCGTTGATGTCTTCCTCGCGCGGCACGTTGTAGATCGCCCAACCGTAGTAGGCAATGTACTCCGCCTCGTTCGAGCTGATTTCCATGGCTTTGTGAAACTCCCACGCGGAGCGGGCGTAGCGCTTTTCCTTGAGGTATTGCTTGCCGTTTTGGAAGTGCTGCTCGGCCATGATGATTTTCTTGACGCCTTCGATGCGCGCGTCGGTTTTCGGGCCTTCGCTCTCGCTTTCCAAATGTTCCTTGTACTTGACGATTTTTTCCTGCGTGTTGAGTTTCTCGTACGCCTCGGTCGCGCGGCGAAAGATATCTTCGACCCGGGCCCGAACTTCCTCGCTGGCCTTGCCGAAAAAGCGGTCCGGGTGAAATTCCTTGGCGATCTTGTGATAGGCGATCCGCACTTCGTGTTCGGTCGGGTTGTCGCCAACTCCAAGCACCTGGAAGTAGTTGCCTTCCGACATGCGGTTGAACACACGCATGACCCGCGCGCGCAGTGCGGCTTCCCCCCCCTCGCCGGGCTCGATGGGCGCGTCGGTTTTCGGCGGGGCCTTCTCTGCCGAGGCTTCCGACGCTTTGGCAACCGGTTCGGATTCGTCGGCCGGGGGGCCGCCTTTTTCACCGGCCATTTCGAATTCAGCGTCGATGTCGATATCGACGTCGGTCTGCCGCTCCATGATGCTTTCGGGCATCTCCAGCGGCTCGGGAGCCAGCTCGGCCATTTCGCACACGACGAGCGTGTAGATGATCTGGTAGGCGCGCTCGGTATCCAAGTCCAACTGCGGCATTATCTGGTCGACGGTGCTGGTGCCGTCAATGACATCGAAGATCGTCTCTTCGCGCCGCGTGAAGTCGGTGTCCTGGTAGCGGTAATGCAGGTTCGCGCCCGGCCGCAGGAACTTTTCGCGCCAGTCTTCCATCAAGGGCAGCAGGCGGTCGAGATCGTAATGGTCCTTCACGCCTTCGTTAATGACGTTGGCGGTACTCATGTCCAGCGTGGTGATATCGCCCTGGACTTCGTCGTTTTCCGTGAATTTGTAGAGGCCTTCGAGCCAGCTAAAGATCTCGAAGATTTTTTCGCGCATCTGCAGCTTCAGGTACTTGACCAGTTCGTGGGGCGTCAACGCGTCCATTTCGATCAGAATGGTACCTTGCAGGCGCTTGGATTCCTTCATGCGCTCGACCGATTCATCACGTTGTTCGGACGAGATCTTGCGCTTGCGCACCAGGAAATTGCCGAAGTATTCCTCTTCCAAGGTCGTGCGCACACTGACCGGATACCCGGCTTTGATCGCGATTTCTTTTTCCACCTCGCCGCGGCGCACCAGCAGGTAGCCGCTTTTACCCATGACGTAGAGGTTGTGGAGCAGTTCGGCGAAGCTGATTGACGATAATTCGCCTTCCATGCTGATGGGCGCGGGCGGCGCGGCACTCACGACCGTGTCACCCTCGATTTCGATCTCTTCGCCCTCGGCGGCGTCGGCTTTCACCGCGGCGACCGGTTCGCCGGGGCCGATAAGTTTCTCGACCAAGTCGAGCAATTTGGATAGTTGGAAGGGCTTTTCGACGAAGTCATCGGCGCCGTATTTGGAGATGGCGTCCTGCTGCATTTTGTAGTTTTTGTATACGGCGCTCATCAAAATGATGGGGGTTTGGGTGCCCAGTTCGGTGTCTTTGAGTTTGCGGCAGACTTCCCAGCCGTTCATTTTGGGAAGCAGTACGTCCAGCAGCACGAGGTCCGGTTTGACTTCCTCGAACTTGGTCAGAGCGTCTTCGCCGTTGCGGGAGACGATCGTTTCGTAGCCCTTGGAACTGAATGACGCGTGCAGGATTTGCCCGATGTTGCGATCATCGTCTACCACGAGAATTCTCTTGGGCATACTGTATTCCCCCGTTGGTGCCGGCCGGCACGATAGTCGAATGCGTCTACATATCCATGTAGAATGGCGGGGCTGCCCAGCCCGACGCCAAGTGTATGTATTGGTCGGCCGTTTCGCAAGGTGCCGAGCCGTAGTTTCGGCTGCGCGGGCCGATCGAGCGTGTTAAGCGGCATGATCGCGTAACTCCGCTTTTTTCCGAGCGAAGGTTGTGCTACAAATTGGCTACTTTTTGCTCGACATTCGGGCACCCGGGTTTGGCGTGAGGAACAAGAGGGCTAGAAAGGCGGCTGACATTTGCGCTTCTGGCGAATGGATTTCTGGACGGAGAAGAAGAATCGCCCCTATCGATTGATTTTCTTTTTCGTAGTGCTGGTGTTGGTCTCCGAACTCGGGGTGCGCCTGTACTTTACCCAGTCGAATTTGATCGACCGCAATCCCGGCAACACGACCGCGGCGATGCACTACCTTCTCGAACAATTCAGTCACGCCACGCGGCCGCGCATCGTGTTTTGCGGCAGTTCGGTGACCCAGGGTTACGGCAACTGCCCCGACGGCAAACACTTTCCGGCTTTGGTCGCCGAGAAATTGCGCAAGATTCGCGCTTATCGAAAAGCATCGGCCTATAACCTGTCCAGCGCCGGCAACCGGTACGGCGACCACTTCGCCAACCTGGTGGCCGTCATGCCCGATGAACCGGATCTGGTGGTCACGGCCATCCACATCAAAATGTTCTCGGTGCACAGGAGCCTGATCGAGCCGATGAGCCATCCGGAAGGAATCTACCATTTCCGCAACTACCCGGAATATTGGAAGGGCGGCCAAAACGATCTGTTTGCCCGCTTCCGCATGACCGACCAAAAATACCGCGAAATCTATTTGGATCACAAAGTCGCCGCCCTCTCCGGCTTGTACCGCTATCGCCGCCTGCTCGGCTACTTCACGACCGGCAATTTCCGCTACCCCGCCGCTGCCAGCGCCGACCGCATCATGGCGTGGCTGGGCATGATGGACCCCATCATGGTCGAAGCCGCCGACACGACTTTCGTCGAACGCAACGCCGACTACTTGTGGAAGGTGATTCCCAAACACGTGATCGCCCTGCAATACATGCACTGCGAAGCCTTCGACTTCTCCGAGGAAAACGTCAACTGGCTGACCTTCAAAAACTATTGCGAGTTCGGCCAGCGGCACGGCATACGCATGCTCTTCTTCCTCAACCCCGTCAACAAAGCCTTCGTCGACGACAAGGAATTCTTCGACTGGGATGAGGTGATGCCCATCTTCCGCCAACGCACCAAAGCGCTGGTGCGCAGTTACGGGCACCGCTTCGTGGATATGACCGAGCGTGTCGACTACCGCTTCTATTCCGATTTGGATCACCTCAACATGAACGGCCACGAACAAACGGCGCGCTTGATTCTGCCGCACGTGAAAGCCGCCCTGCGGAGCAAAAAGAAATGACGACGCCGATGCAAAGCTGGTCCTTCGTCATCTTCGCCGCCGCGGCGGTGCTGCTCTACTACGGCCTCTCGTGGCTCGTCGACAAACTGAAATGGCCCCGCAAATTGCTGTCGCTGGCCCTGCTGGTAATGTCGCTCGGGTACTTTTTCGCGGCGTCCCTGCCCGAATGGGCCGAGCGCCCCGGCATGGCCCTCATGCGGGCCGCGGTGTTGTTGGTCGCGTTGTGCCTCTACCTGTGGTGGATCTACATCGTCGGCATCATGATCGACATCTCGGAGTCCAAACGCGCGAAAACCATCTGGTTGGTGCTCGGCGTGGGCACGGCGCTGTTGCTCCTGTTCACTTTCAAAACCATCGACCCCATCCGCAAGCTGACCTTTGCCCTGCTGGGCATGGAAACGGCGGCTTTCGTGTCGGGATCGTTTCTCTGGATCGGCGTGCCGCTGGGCATCAGTTACTTCTCGTTTCGCGCCATCCACTACATCGCCGAGATCTACCGCGGCAACGGCGCGCGGGCGACGGCGCTGGAGTTCTTCCACTACGTCACCTTCTTCCCGACGATGGTCTCCGGGCCGATTCACCGCTTCTACAAAATCGGGCGCGAAAAGCCCGAAGACGCCTTCGGTCGCCAGATGCAGCTCAACGGCGGCGCGCCGCGGATCGGCGTGGAAGACATCAACTACGGCATGTGGCGGTTGCTGCAAGGCTTGGTCAAGAAATTCGTGCTGGCCGATTTCCTCTTCCGTCTCGCCGGGCCGATGATGAAGATGCCCCTGATGCTGGGCTCATCGACCGGGCAGTTGTGGCTGGCCTCGCATGCCTACTTCGCCTACCTGTACGTCGAGTTTTCCGGCTACTCGGACATCGCCATCGGCCTTTCGCGGCTGATGGGTTACCGGGTGATGGAGAACTTCAGTTGGCCGATCCTCGCCCCGAACCTGCAAGAGTTCTGGCGGCGCTGGCACACCAGTTTGACCGGCTGGCTGATGAACTACATCTACTTCCCGCTCGGGGGCGGCCGTAAAGGCAATTTCCGCACCGACGTCAACATCATGATCACCATCATCGCCGTCGCGCTTTGGCACAAAGTGAACATGAGCATGTTCCTGTGGGGCTTTTTCGAAGGGCTGGCGTTGATCACCTTCCGCCATTGGAACCGCTTCAAGCAGCGCGCCTTCCCCAATCGCAAGCCGACGTGGTGGGGACGAGTCATCGGCATTGTCATGGTGTGGCACGTCCACGGTCTCCTATGGCCGCTGTTCCATCATAATTTCAAGATCGCCCTGCTGTATTACGTGAAGATGATTCCCATCCTGCCCCTTTTGACTAAGGGTGCCGGCCCCGCCGCGGGCCTGGGAGGCTGATATGGAAAAGGAACAAAAGAAAAACCTGCTCAAGGAATTCGGCATCGCCGGAACGGCATGGCTGCTCTTTTTGCTGGCCGTTCTTTTTGCCACCGCCGCCGAGGAATTCACCTACGCCATGTTCTAGCGCCGGATCGTCCGGCAACTCCAATCATTCCATCACTTCGCTGTGAACGGGCGGTGCTCGCCCCGCTCGATGGCCGTGATCGTCTCGTCGAGCCACCGGACGCGGACGGGATCGGTCGCCATGCCGCGCGCCTGCCGGAAAAGAGTCAAGGCGGCCTCGTCGCGCCGGGCGTCAAGTTCCAACTTGCCCAAAGCCATCACCAATTCGACGGCGGCCGCTCCCTGCAGCTTGCCTTGGTAGGCGGCGATCAGCGCGCGGCCCTGATCGCGGTCGGCAAAGCGGCGGGCCGCCTCACCGATGGTCACGGCCAGCGACACCGGGTCGATCTTCGTTTCGTCCACCGCGGCCAGCGCCTCGCGAGCGCCGGGGGCGTCGCCAAGTTCGGCACGCAGGCGGGCCAGCAACAAGGCCGATTCCGCCCGCACGCGCCCGGCCGGGGCATGTTGCAGATTTTGCTCGAGGAGTTGCGCGGCGCGGCTTTTGTCGTCCACTTGCAGCGCAATGTGCGCTTCCTCCAGGTTCAAGCCGGGCTCCTGGTCGGGCACGGCGACACGGCGCAGTTGCCGCATCGTCACATCGGCGTCGGACCAACGCCCGGCTTGCTTGTGGTTCAGTAATTCCGCCGTATATTTTTCGTACAGTCCCAGCCCGTTGACGCGGTAGGTCTTGCCCGGCTCGCGGTTTTCATAGACGTAAAGCGTGTGCCCTTCCGGCAGCGGCTCGCGCCGTTGCAGGCGCCAATTTTTCTCCTCGGCCGCCAGGCGGGCTGCAAGCCCCTGGTAGTCGAAACCCGGCAAAGGGGCGGGAATGTTGTCGGGGTCGATGACCGGCCAGCCGCGGTCGATACCATACAAACGCGTGGTCTTCGCCAGTGTGTCGACAAACTCGTGCGTCACGGCGAAAAAGGGATCGACGACGAAAACCTGGTTCGTGAAAAACAACCGGCGATCCATCACGGGCAGGATGTTGGACAACCGAAAGCCGGCATCCAGTTCGGGCAGGCTTACGATCATGGTGCGCTTCGGATCAGCGTAGAGGTCGTCAAGGATCCACTGCGCGGCGGCGGTTTCCACCTCGGTGGGCGGTTGCGGCCTTTTCATGCCCCAAACGCGGTGCGTTCGTTCGGGCGTCTGGGCGGCGTACAGTTCCAGGCCGATGTGTGCCGCGGCCGTCACGAGATAGAAAGCCGTCACGACGCCGGCCAGGATTCGACCGCGTTTTTCGCCGATGAAATCGTGCACCGTGGAAATGAACCAAACGGGTGCCGCCAAGTAAGCCGGCAAGATGTACCAATCGCGCTTCGTGTCGACCAGAAAGTAGAAAACGAGCGGCGCCAGAAACCAAAGGGCGTAGACGGCATCGATCCGCCGCCAATTGCGCTCGCGCCAACGCCACCAAAACACGACCGCCAACGCGGCAAATAGCGGTAGGCCGTGATATCCGAAAAGCAGCAAACGCGGGTAGAAAAACGCGCCCGGGTCGTAGGTTGGATTGTACAAGTCGAGCGTGAGTTCCGGCTGCACCAAGCCGACATGGAGGAGAAACCACGTTCCGGCAAGCGCCGCGACGCCACCGAGCAAGACCGCGCGGGGTCGGCGCAGTTCCGGCTCGCCGAGCAGTATCAACGCGAAGCCGGCGGGTATCGTGAACACCAAGAACACGCCCTTGGAGAGCGACAACGCCGCCACGACGAGCACGGCCGGAATCAGCAGCCACCAGCGTTGTAGACGCTTGGCCGCCAGCATGGCCGAGAAAAAGGTTGCGACACCCGCGAAAAGGCCGGCTTCGAGATTGTAGTCGCCGCCGATTTCCCAAAAGGTGGGCACGGATAAAAGCGCCGCCACCGGCAACAACGCGCGCCATGAACGCGGCGCTTCGCTTTGCCCGAGCAGCGTCAACGCAAGCAAGGCCACCGCCATGAAAAGCATCGTTGTCGCGGCGTAGAAGAACGTCCACCAACCGGTCAGTTTCGCGACGACCGCAGCCACGAAGTAAGTAAGCGGCGGGTAGCGGACCGGTTGGTTTTCGAGCAACAGCGGCAGGTCTACGGGCTGATCGAAAAGCGCCCGTGCGTACGAGACGGTATACGGCTGGTGCATCATCGCGTCGTGACCGTACGGCAGCACGTTCACGGTGTGCCAATAGCCCAGCGCGATGAGGGCGAACGCCGACAGCAAAAGCGTCAATATTGAGGAGATTCGCGACATCGGCTGATTCTAGTGCGCCGCCGGGCGTATCACAATTCCCGGCTACTCGACTTCAAACTCGCCCTGGCGTTTGTTGACGAAGGCCTGCACGTAGGGGTGGCCGGAAAAGCGGATTTCGTCCGGGGTGCCTTCGACGAGAATCTTCCCCTCGTAAAGCACGGCGACCTTGTGGGCGATGCGCAGCGCCGCGTCCACGTCGTGGCTGATGATGAAATTCGTCAGCTTCAACTTTTTCTGCGTGTTGACGATGAGTTGATTGATGCTGTCGGTCATCAGCGGGTCCAGTCCGCTGGTGGGCTCGTCGTACAGGATGATGTCCGGGTTATTGACCACGGCGCGCGCGAGGCCCACGCGTTTGCGCATGCCGCCCGACAACTCGGAGGGCAGCTTGTGCTCGACGTTGGCCAGCCCCACCGCGTCCAGCGCGTGTCCCACCCGCTCGGCGATTTCCGCCTCGCTTAGTCTCGTATGCTCGCGCAGCGGAAAGGCGATGTTCCCGTACACGTCCATCGAATCGAAAAGCGCGCCATCCTGAAACAGAATGCCGAAGCGCTTGCGCACCTGGTTGATTTCGGAGTCGCCCAGATCGGTGATGTCCTGGCCGTCGACGATCACGCGGCCCTCGTCGGGCTTGAGCAAGCCGATGATGTGCTTGAGCGTCACCGATTTGCCGCCGCCGCTGCGACCGAGCAGCACGGTGATTTTCCCCGATGGGATGTTGAG
This sequence comes from Candidatus Lernaella stagnicola, assembly GCA_030765525.1. NCBI lineage: Bacteria > Candidatus Lernaellota > Candidatus Lernaellaia > Candidatus Lernaellales > Candidatus Lernaellaceae > Candidatus Lernaella > Candidatus Lernaella stagnicola. The sequence continues at coordinate 21,137 of JAVCCK010000045.1, read as the reverse complement.
GTTCACGCCGTCGAGAATGACTTGCCCGCGAAAGGATTTATGAATGTTGATCAGCTCGATCATGCCGCAAGGTTAAATGCAGCGGGCCAGTACGTCAACGATATCTAACACGTCAAGTTTGTCGTCGGCTTTTTCGAACGCGCGCATGCAGGTCGGACAGGCGGTCACGAGGCTTTTCTTCTGGCCTTCGTACACTTCGCGCAGCCGCTCGCGGGCAATATCCAAAGCCATGACGGGGTTGGTCGTGGGGATGCCGCCGCCCGCGCCGCAGCAGTACGAGTGGTTTCTGTTCCAACTGAACTCGCCCAGAGGCTCGCGGCACACTTCGTTGAGTAGCTTGCGCGGTTGATCGTAGACGCCCAGGTAGCGGCCCAAAAAGCAGGGGTCGTGGTAGATCAACTTGCGGGAGTAAGGGCGGCGAATGGGCAGCTTGCCTTCGCTGACCAGCGGCGCGAGAAATTCGGCAATGTGATAAACGCGCTCGGTGAGCTGCACGCCCGCCTCGGGAATTCGCACCTTGAGCATGTAGGCGCAAGTGGGGCAACCGGTGATGATCACCTTCGCCTTGGCCAGCTTTTTCTGCAGCCGCAGGGCGTTTTCCTTGAACTCTTTTTCGTACCCCATGTCGTACAGGGGCAACCCGCAGCAGGGTACTTCGGCGCCATAGCAGGCGACGTAGTTGATATCCATCGCCTCGAACAGCCGGAACGTGTTTTTGATCGTCTGCGGGTAGTTGTAGATCATCGCACAGCCCGGGAAGTATATAACCTGCGCGTCGTCGTTGAACATCGAAGAGGGCAGAATGGTCCGCAGCCGCGCCGCCAGGTCGTCGCCGTAGGGGTTCTTTTCCGCCTCGAAGAAATGATGGAAATCCGTCACTTCCTGCGGGTTCAAATTTTGTTCGACGGCCTCGACGCGCGCCGCGTGCATCACCTCCGGCACTTCGATTTCGTGGTCGCAGAATTCGCGGCACAGCATGCATGTGGTGCATTTGTAAAAGGTGCCGGCGGTTTCGCGGTTGAACTGCAGGGTTTCTTCGTTGATCAAGTGCAAGAGAGTCTGACGGCCCCAGGGCGTGTAGGTTTCGTTGCTGCTGGCGTTGCCCACCGGACAGGAAAAACGACACAACTTCGGACAATAAGTACAATACTCGATTTCTTTGTGGAAACGCTTCAGCATGGTGCCTCCGTATCGGTGGCGAATTTTCCGGGATTGAGAATGTTGTTCGGATCCAGGCGCCGTTTGATGCCGGCCAGCAACGCGTGACCGGGTCCCGCCTGTTCCTGCCACCAATCCGCCTTATGCAGGCCGATACCGTGTTGATGGCTGATCACCGCGCCGCTTTTCTGCACGGCGGGCATGATTTTCTTCCACATCTGATCGTACAGTTCGACATCTTTACCCGGCGTCGCCTTGCCCCGCAACATAAATTGCAGGCTGCACCCCTCCGGGTAGGCGTGCGAGACGTAACCGGCCGCGGTGACACGCTTGGGTACCGCGGCCTTCACCATTTGGTAAGCCTGCGGGACGTGCTTCCAAGGCGCGGCGATCTCCAGCACGTCGAATACCGTGTCGGGTTGACCGAACCACGGACTCTGCTCGTAAAACTCGCTGAATCGGTTTTCGTACCAGATCCGCGCCGGCTCCTCACCGTGGTCTCGGCCGCGGGCGCTCCGGGCGATTTCCGTCGCTTTGCGCAACGCTAAATCCACCAGCGATTCCCGTCCGGCGAACACGAGCGAGAGCAGGCAGCCGCTGATCGACAACCCCGCTTCGCTCAACGGCCCGGCCGTGTCGGCGCTGTCGGAAAGCCGCACGTAAGCCGGCCGCAACCCGGCTCGCAGAATGAGGCGCACGGCCTTCAAGCCGTCTTCAAACTTCTTGAACGCGAGACCGCGATAGCCGTACATGTCCGGCAGGGCGTGAATGCGTAAATGCGTGTGGGTGATCACGCCCAGCGTGCCTTCGGAGCCCAGAAACAAGTGGTTGAAATCCGGCCCGGTCGCCCGCCGCGGCGTGGTGCGTGTCTGCACGACAGTGCCGTCGGGAAGCACGACCTGCAGGCTGATGAGAATCCGCTCGATGCCGCCGTAGTAGGTGGCGGCCATGCCCGCCGAGCGCGTCGCCAGGTAGCCGCCGAGAGTTGAAGTGCCCAGCGAGCCGGGGAAGTGGCCCAAGGTGTAGCCCTTGGCGTTGAGTTCGCGTTCCAACAACGCGCCGAGAATGCCCGGTTGCACGACGGCGATATTGCTTTGCTCGGAGATTTTCTCGACGCGGTTCATTTTTTTCATGTCGAGAATCACGCCGCCGCTCACGGGCGTCGCCGCGCCGCACATACCGCTGCCCGCACCGAAGGGCACGACCGGCACGCACATTTCGTTGCACAGGCGCAGCACCCGGCTGACGTGATCCGTGGTTTCCGGCCACACGATAAAATCGGGTCGATGCGGCACGCGGCCGCGGCGAATCTCGAGCAGCGAGCGCGGCCACATGTCGCGCCCGTAATTGATCGCGTCGGTTTGGGCGTGGCTGACGCGGCGCCCGCCCAGCACGTCGCGCAGACGGTTGAGCAACTCCACGTTGATGCGACGTGACCTCTTCGCGCTCATGCCAACCCCATCTTTCCAGGATTGAGAATGCCGTGCGGATCCATCTCTTTTTTAAGCGCGTCGTAGACCCGCATCATTGCGCCGTGCTCTTCGACCATGTACGGGGCCTTGGTATAGCCCACGCCGTGGTGGTGGCTGATCGTGCCGCCCACCTTATGGCACGCCCCGACCGCCGCGTCCCACACGGCCCGGTGCTGCGCCGCCGCCTTCTCAACCGTCGGCGCCGCCGTCACGAAAGTGAAATACACCGAACAGCCGTCCAAGTAGACGTGGGAAAAATGCGCCATGATAAACGCCAGCGAACGCACCGCGTTTCGCACTTCGTGATACAGCGCCGGAACGCGACGCCAGGAAGCCGCCATTTCGATCGTGTCGACCAAGGCTCCGTGGTAGAACACCTTCGACTGAAAATACGACACGTGATAGCGGTTCTTGTGCCAGCGCATCGCCGGCTGCGGGCCGCGATTAACACCACCGAGCTTCTCGCAAATCAGCGTGGCCAGGTTTTTCTCTTCCCGCGAAAGTTCCTCGTCACCCTCGAAGGTCGCGACCATCAAGCAACCGTTGGCGAAACGCTCCAACGCGTTAATCAAATCGGCGCGCTGTCCCAAAAAGCGCTTGGCCATCTTCAGTGGCCCCGGCAACGCCGATTGCACCAGCTTGCCGAACTGCGACAACGGGATCAGGTTGAGAAAGCTCTCGTCGCTCTCACCTTCCCGACTGGAATTGGCGATGATCGCCGTGTCGAGTTCGTCGTACAGCCGCATCGCCGCGGGCTCAAGCTCGTGACTCATGAGCTGCCGCATGGCGTCGGTGCCGGCCTCGATATCTGGAAACTCGAACGACACGAAACGCCGCACGGCCGGGGCGGGCCGAATGCGGCACGTCGCTTCGGTGATCACGCCCAGCGTGCCCTCCGAGCCAATCAGAATCTGGTTCCAATCCGGCCCCAGTGAGGCGCGCGGCGTCACCGGCGTACGAATCACATCGCCGGTGCCCAGCACGGCCTCAAGGCCCTGCACCATGTCTTCCATTTTTCCGTACTTCGACGAACACTGCCCGGCGCTGCGGGCGGCCAAGTAACCGCCGAGCGTGGAGCTGTAAATCGAACTCGGAAAATGGCCGAGCGTATACCCGCGCCGGTTCAATTCCATCTCGAGCAACTGCCCGAGAATTCCGGCTTCGGCCGTGACGGTCAGGGATTCCTCATCCAGTTCGAGGATGCGCTTCATGCGCTTGAGGTCCAAGATGATGCCGCCGTGCAGCGGCACCGTACCGCCGCACACGCCGCTGCCCGCACCGTAGGGAATCAGCGGGGTCTTCGTTTCCGCCGCGAGTCGCACGATTTGCTGCACGTGCTGGGTGGTGCTGGGCCAGACAATCACGTCCGGCAGCGGGCCGGCGCGCCCCTCGTTGATCGACATATTCGACACGGGATTGTTATCGTGACAGTAGGAAAGGCGATCGGTGTCCGACAACGACACGCTGCCCTTACCGACAATGGCGCGCAATTGATCGAGCAATGCATGATTCATATGGCTGGGCGCGAGGCTCATGATGACGTCCCAAGTCCCTGCTAAGCGGGCGCGGCGACTATTTCCGCCCGAAAAAGTTGTTCATCAGGGTATTGCCGCAATGCGTCGTGAGTCAAGAGAAGAAAATTATTGGCTTCGGTCTCAATTTTCTTGACTTAACGCATAAGGCTGATTTTAATTGAGATTCAGTCACTCGCTGCCGCCGTGATGGTCAGGGCGTCAGTGAGATAGAAAAAAACAGACCAAATGGAATGGAGCAAAGAAAATGCGAGATGCCGTAGAAGTTTTCCGCGATTACCTTCGCAGTAAGTCGATGCGATGCACCAGTGAACGGGACGAAATCGTCCGCGCCCTGGCAACGTCCAAAAAGCACTTCCGTATCGAAGACCTGGTCAAAGACCTCTCCGCCCGTGGGATGGTGGCCAGCCGCGCCACTGTGTACCGCACGATTCCGCTGCTCGTGCAAGCGGATCTGGTACGCGTTGCCGAGTCGACGCCGGGGGCCGAGTACACCTACGAGTACGTGTACGGACAGGAGCACCACGACCACTTGTTCTGCGTGCGATGCGGTCGTCACATCGAATTCGAAAACGACACCATCGAACGTTTGCAGGAAGAGGTGGCGGGAGTCAACGATTTCATCCTAGTGGGGCACCGTCTCGACCTGTATGGTGTTTGCCGCGAGTGCTCGGACAAACTCGAGCGCGGCGAAACTCCGTCCCTGCATCACGAGATCCAGCCCGAAGAGCATACGATCGAATAGGGCGCTCCGGGGAGTAGCGAATGAGTGATTCTACCGTCACGCGGCAGGTATTAATCTGTCGGCAGGGATTGGTGCAGACCGCCGCGGGCCACGTGGTCCGCGAAACGCCCTTGACGGTACGGTTGGGTGATCGCGAACTCGTCACGCTGTTGACCGACGGCACGCATCCGGATGAATTGGCGGTGGGCTTCCTGTTCAACGAAGGACTACTCGACGAAGCCTCGCAAATTCGTTCGGTACGTGTCGATGAGAAACGCGGCGAGGCGCTGATCGACGCCGTCGTCGACGAGAAACTCATCGACAGCGTATACGGCAAACGCCTGGTCACCTCCGGCTGCGGCAAGGGCAGAATTTTCTACCACGTGCTCGATGCGGTGAAGGCCGGGCGGGTGCGCGTCATCGGCGACCTTGTGCTGCCGCTGACTTTCATCTACGAAATCGGCGCCTCGCTCGCCGGCACGTCCGACACCTACAAACGCACCCGCGGCGTGCATGGCGCCGCCTTGCTCGACAATGAGGGCGTTGTCTGTTTCCGCGAAGATATCGGCCGGCACAACGCCTTGGACAAGCTGGCCGGGTGGTCGCTGCGTGGCCCGGGCATCGGTCGCGGCATGGCGCTGTACACCACCGGCCGCGTGACCAGCGAGGTAATGCTCAAAGCCGGACGCATGCGCCTGCCGATCATTCTCTCGCGCAGCATGCCCACCGACATGGCGCTGCAGTTGGCCGAGCAAATCGGCGTCACGGTCGTGGGCGGCCTGCGAGCGGGTTCCTGCACGATCTTCACGCGCCCGGAGCGTATCGCCAACGCGATCCCCGAACCGGAAGGTTTGCCATGACGAAATTGACGATCGACGGGAAATCCGTTGACCTGAACGAATTCACCGCCGCCGTTCTGGCCGGCGCGTTGCGTGGGGCCGTCGGCGCATTGCACGGCATCGGCGCTCCTGATCACGTCGTGCTGACTTCCACGCCGCCGCGTCTTGAAGTCGACGGCACGGACGTGACGGTCAACGCCTTCGCGCGCGCCATGCTTTTCGGTATCGTGCGCGGTGCGTTCGGGCCGTTGAAAGGCGTGGCTCCGGACGCCGATTTTCGTCTCGAAGTTTCCTGAGAAAATTCGCCCGCGACTGTGACCCATCCTGTCACACCCCTCCTTTACCTTGTAGATGCGAAAGGAGGGGAAAAGATGAATGCGTTTCGTTACTACACGGTGCAATTGGCCCTGGCCGCCGGGGAACAAAGCTGGACCTTCGCCGAAAGCGCCGGCCAACTGGCCTGGGTCGACGCGTCGCCCGCGTTGCCGCGTTTACTGGAACACCGCGTGCTCGACGAGGTATCTGGCGCGGATATCGACATCGTGCTGCACGGCGATCCCTACGCCCGGCGCATGCTGCCCGCGCCCTGCGACCCGCTGCTGCGCTTGACCCGTCTGTTCATTGCGCAAGCCCGCATTCGCGCGGGAGTCATGCTTTCGGGTCTCTACAAGATGCGTTTTTTCCGTTACGCCGACGAACTCGACGTCAGCGTCACGGCCCAGGCGCTCAGCGAAGATCAGCGCATGAACCTGCTGGCCGAAGCGATGCTCGGCGCGTGGCAGGACCTGTACGTCGAAAGTCGCCCGCGTTTGTTGGCCGTGGCGGGCATCGACCCGCGCATCACCGAACTCGAACTGCACCAGAAGCTCGGCGCCTGGTATGGTCGCGCCGCGCAATGGTCGACACGGGTGGTGGGTTTTAAATTCCGCGCTCATCGTTTTTTGCCGGAGGAGGCCGGGCGGGAGACCCCGCGGCTGCACGTCGGCGACGCGTGCCTGCTGGTGCGGGAACACCACAACCGCCACGATCCCAACGCGGTGACGATCATTCACCAGAACGGCGAAAAACTCGGCTACCTGCGTTGCGACATCGCCGCGCTTGTCGCGCCACACATCGATCGCGGAGCGGTGTTCACGGCGCACGTTGGTGCATTCCTGCCGCGCGGTTTCCATCCCGACGAACGGGTTTACCTGGTTGTCGAGCGCGCCAGCACGCAAGCGGCGATGGCGGCCTAGGCGAGGCGGTGCTGAAAGAATTTCACACTTCCATGTAAAAATTGCTGTGTTTTTCCCCGCGGTGTGGCCGGCCGCGGGCCACGCCTTTTTCAAAAAGGCTCAATAACAACCGTTTAGGTGGAATTCGGGGCGGCCGGCACTCCGGCATCGGTCTTGCAGATTAACATAAGCAAATCGAATCTGCGACGGCGCCCGAGCGTATAAACGAAAACAATTGGTTGCAACAATTCTTTTCTTCGGGCGCCGTCGTCATATCTCCTCCTCTTTTTTTCCCCGTGAGCGCGGTCCCAGCGCGAGACAAGCATAGGGAGACAGGCGCGTTCGATGTTGCCCCGCGCAACCGGGTGTTCTATCTTCGAAATGTCTCTTTCCCGCCTGGGGAATTCGAACGAAACGTAAAACGGAGTCAAGCTGTGGGCCGCGACATCACGCACGATCACATCACGCGTTTCACCCGCCGACTGGGTGAGGACGATTTCCGCGTCCGACAAAACTACTTTCGCTGGTTGGAATACCCGTTAGCCCTGACCTTGCTGCAGGCGGAGCGGGACATGGACGTGCTCGAGGTCGGCATGGGCTACCTGTCGATCCCGCCGTTGTTTCTCGCCTCGGAAATCGGTTGCCGCGTCACGGCCGTCGACAAGGCCGCGTACGACGAAAAAACCCGGCGCTACTGCGAAGGCCTGATGGACAAAGCGGGGATCGCGGCGAGCCTCTTGAAGATCCTGTCCGGAGACGCGCGGCGCTTGCCCTTTCCCGACGACTCGTTCGACCGCGTGCTGACGATCAGTTTTTTGGAACACCTTCCGGTTTTTCAAGACGCGCAAGTCATGGCCGAGTTGGGGCGGGTTTTGAAGACCGGCGGTCGAATGGTGATCACCGTGCCCTTTAACCTGGGGCATCATATCGAAGTGGAATCCGATGGCGGCGAAGAGTATGAACAGCGCCATTACAACGAATACACGTTGCGGCAGCGAGTGATCGCACCGTCCGGTCTGCACTTTGTGGCGGCGGCAGCGTTCGGCGAAGTGGATGACGCGGTAGGCAAAAGGTACATCGAATTCGACCCCGACGAGCGCGTGGCTTTTTGCCTGGACAATCAAGACCGCGCGGAAGAGTACTGGCGCGAATTCTACCGCGTCCGGAACGAAAAATTCGAAGTGCCACGTGCCGACTTGTCCGACGAAGTGAAAAAGAAGGCCGGGTTGATCGCTCTTGTTTTGGAAAAGCGCGACCAGCCGTTACCGGCCGGCTATTTCCGATACGACCCCCTGGAAAGCCACCTGGAAAACCGCGAACTGTGCAAAACCCGGCAGAACTCGGACCAGGGTGTGCAGATTCAAAACGTGCGGATCACCGACGCGCAGGGGGCCGAGGTCTCGACGTTGCGGGCGGGCGAGGGTTTGCGGCTGGTCATCGAATTCCACTGCGAAGGAGAGATATTCGAGCCGCATTTCCGGATCTTTTTTCACGATCGCTTCGGCAACGTCGTGGCCGGGTTGAACGTTTACGCCGCGCAACCTCTTGGTACCCTCTCGGGTCACCACAAACTCACGGTAGACTTCGACAAGCTCAACCTTCTGGCCGGGCCCTACGACATCACCGTCGGTGTGTGGGAATACGAGATGCCCAATCCGATCGCGCCCTACGCGTTCGACGTCCACTACAAGAAGTACCGTGTTGAAGTGAACGATCCGCCGCCGGGTTTGTTGGGTTCGGTGTACCTGCCGTATCACGTGGAAGTGGATTAGAGCCGCTCCGCGCCCGGCCCGCCGGAGCAGCACGCCGACGGTGTTTTCACCCGGTCCTATTCGCGCGTTGACGGCGCCGCGGCTGGTCTATTTTGGTGTGTCGTCGGTCGCCGGCGGCGTCTTGGCTTCGTCGAAATCCGACTTTTTAATTTTCGCTTCCGCGGTGTGCTCGTGCTCGCCCGAAGCCCCGCTTTTCACGATGATCGTCATGTCGTCTTTCGCCGGCGGGTCGAAGACGAAACGCCCTTGATCGTCGGTTTTGCCTTGCAGCAACATTTCGCCTTTGGCGTCCAGGACATACACCTTGATGTTCTTCAACTTGGCGCCGCCGCTGCCGTAGGCGTCCACCACAACCTTCCCGTTTTCCACGCTGGCCCAAACGGAAATGCTGTGCGCGAAAACCGGCGCGGCCACGAACGCGATCCACACCGCGATCAGGATGCCTATCGTCTTTTTGTTCATCATTTTACCCTTTGGACAGGGGCCGGATCGGCGGCGGGCGTGGTTTCGGGTTCCGGCTGCGGGGTGGGCGTCGACGTTCGCTTTTTCTTCTTCGCCTTCAGCACATGCTCGATGCGATGGCCGTCGGTCGTTTCCACCAGGATGATCATGGTGTCAAAAATCGGTGGTTTGTACGAAAACAAGCCGTATCGATCGGTTTCCCCTTCCAACAATAGATTGCCGTTTTCATCCAGGATGAACACCTTGGCACCTTCACATTTTAGACCGGTGCCGTGGTAGGCGGTAACCGTGATGAGTTTGCGGGTTGGCTTCACATCCAGCCACATGCTACCGCCGACGCCGTGAGCCCACGCGACACTTGCGCCAACGACCACTGCTATCGCGACGATCCAGCCCGTCGCGCATGTCCGCCACACGGTGAATGACATTGCGACCCCCTTCTATTTCATTTCATTCGCGCATACCCAGATCACGGCTCCGATTTCGATGCTCTTAGGTTTGCCGTCAGGGCCGATCTTTTTGTTTTCGTCTTCGGATAACGCGGCAAACCCCCACCAGCCGGCACGCGGCATGGCGTAGGTGAACACGCCGTTTTGATCGGCGTGGACAACCTGAATATTAAAGACTTCCGCCGGGGATGTCACGCCGTTCTTGTTATCGTAGCCGACTTCCACTTCAGCGTGGGGCACCGGTTTGCCCTCGAGTAACACCTGCCCCTGAAAGACGTTGCCCGCCCACAGGCCGTACGGCCGGGTGAGGGGTTTGATTTCCGTTTTCAGGCCGACCAACTCGTCCCACCCTTCCTGCAGACCGAAGCCGTGCACGACAGTCTTGGTGTAATGCACGATAAATTTCTCTTCGGCCGGTTCGTAATACGGCGCGGGCGCAACGTAAAACACATGATCGCCGGGCTGTGCGATTTTGTAGGTCGCGCGGTAGGTTCGCATACCGTTGGTCTTGATGGTTTTCACTACGGGCAGCAGGTCGTGTTTTTTACCCGCAACCATGACGCCGAATTGCGTGGGCGTGTCGTTGTCCATCAGGCTTTGTTCAAAAGGATGAGCGAAGCGCATGTCGACCGTCACGATTTCGTTGTCGCGCTCGATCACGATATTGGCCGAGGGTTGTAACACCATGAAATGCGCCAACGCCGCCGCGGGAAGTAATAATGCCAGCACGAAAAGGCCGATCCAGATGTTTTTCATGACCGCCACTCCCTTTTGTTTCGTGTTACGTTTTTTATAATCATATACGCTTGGCCGAGAAAACGCCACTGCCGTCAACTTTCGCCTTGTTTCACGCCTCCGAAGCCGAAGACGGAACGCGTCACGAGTGTTCCGTAGAAAAGCACGCTCGATACCAACACGATCGCTGCACCGGTCGGCACCGGCCAAAAGCCCGACATCAACAGCCCGGCGAAGGTGCTGGCGGTAGAAAAGACGATACTCAACCAGAAAAACTGCCGCAGATTGCTCGCCACATTCTGGGCGCCCGCCGCCGGTACGACAATGAGCACCAATACGAGCAATGCGCCGATCAGCTTCAAGCTGGCCACGACCACCGCCGTCATTAACACAACGAAGAAATAATCCAAGAATATCGGTTGCGACCCGCGCGCCTTGGCCAGCACCGGGTTGAACGCCACCAACATCGTGTTGTTGAAGATGCGCCAAAGCAAAACGCTCGCCACCACGGCAACGACCGACAAGATCAGCAAATCCATATCGGTCAATGTGATCAGGCTACCGAAAAGCACGCCTTCGACTTGGTGGATATTGAATTGTTTGGTCACCAGTACGAGCATGATGATGCCGATGCCCAGCACCTGCGCCAACACCACGCCGATCACCGTATCGGTGGAAAGCCGCGTCCGGTGCCGCACGTAGGTCATCAGCAACGCGACGATCGTGCAAAAGCCGAACAACCCGGCATAAGTCCCCTCAATGGGCTCGCCGAACAGCAACCCGAGCGCCACGCCCGTGAGCGCCGCGCTGCCGATGGTCTGCGTAAAAAACGACAGCTTTTTGGTTACCACGACCGTGCCGGTGGCACCCAGAATCGGCCCGATAATCAGCGCCGCCAGCAGGCCGCGAATCATGAACGCATGTTCGAACATGCCGGGCAAGTAGCCCGCCTTCGCCCACCCGGTGACGATGTTGTACAGAACTTCCATCAATCGCACCCTGCAAGACGGTCGGCGATCGAAAACGCGACGGTACCGAACAATTTGCCCAGGGTTTGCGGATCGCGCAATTCCTGTGGCACGCCCTCAAAAGTGATATCGCGGTTGACGCCGGTGACCCAATTGGCCACCCGCATCACCATGGAAATGTCGTGCGCAACCATGAAAATCGTGATGCCTTGTTTGACGCTCAGATCGGTAAGGATTTCTTCAAAAAGGGCGGCACCGGTTTCGTCGACGTTGCTGGCGGGTTCGTCCAGCAGCAGCAGTTCCGGCTTGGGGATGAGCGCTTGTGCCAGTAGGACGCGCCGGAATTCGCCACCCGACAGGTTGCCGATAAGACGATCAACCAGGCGCTCGGTTTTGGTCACGGCCAGCATTTCTTCAATGCGCGCCCGGCGTTTTTTCGGGCTGACCCAAAAGGCCGGTGTTTTTTCAATCATAATCGTAAGGAAGTCGGCCACGGTGATCGGCACCGAGTGGTCGAAGTCGAGAAACTGCGGCACGTACCCGATACGTCCGTCGGCTCGGAAGTTGAAGCGAACCAAGCCCTCGTGAGGCATGCCGCCGAGAATTGCCCGAATCAACGTCGTTTTTCCGCCGCCGTTGGGGCCCATCAGCACGTGAATCGTACCCGGCAACACCGCCAGGTTGATATCGTGCAAAATGGACGCGCCGCGCAATTCGACTTTCAGGTTTTCCACCTGTAGAAGCGGAACGGTGGCGGCGGGTGTGTCGTTATTGTGCATCCCGCATGGCCTGTACGATAGCATCGAGGTTTTTCTGCATATCGGCTTCGAACTTGTTCAAGTTGTAAGGGCCGCCGGAGACGTGCGTGAATTGATAGACCCGGCAGCCGGTTTCTTCGTAAATGATCTTGACGTACTTCTTCTGAAAGTCCATTTCGGTGAACAAAGCCGTGACACCGGCTTCTTTGATTTGGTTGATGGTGTCCTGCAATTGCTTGGCGCTGGGTTCGATGCCGTGGCGCGGCTGAATCACCGCCGAGGCCTCCACGCCTAACTCCTGCAGCAAATAGGCGTAACCGTCGTGCACCGTGGCGATTTTCAGCTTGCCGCTATCCAGTTCGTTGATTTTGTCGAGCGCGTCACCCAGCATGAGGCGCAGTTTTTTTGCATATTTTCTCGCATTCTTTCGATACAACTCGGCGTGCTCCGGCCGCAGCTTGCCCAACTCCCGCGCCAAGGTATTGATCTGCTGAATCGCGCCGGTGATGGCAATGTACGTGTGGCTGTTGTAGCTGACCTTGGTCCCCGCATTACCATTGTTCTCAAAAGCGTAAACCTTCCGAAAAACCGGTATCAACGGCAATCCCTGATTCGGATTGATCTGCTTGATGTTTTTGTCGTCCGCAGCCTTAAGCATCGACCTGATGAATTCGTCGTGCCCCAAGCCGTTGACCACCACCGCATCCAGCTTGGCGAAACGCGCCAGATCCTGTGGCCGCGGTTGGTAGGAATGCGGATCGGCCTCCGGCGGCACCACCGGCACGACCTCCGCCGTGTCACCCACGATGTTACCCACCCAAGAATAGTACGGGTGCAACGTCACGCCGATGCGCAGCTTGTCGGCCGCGAAACCGGGCGCGGCGATCATGACGGTTAATGCAACGACGATTAATAGCAAAACTCTGCTTTTCATCACGTTCCTCCATTGGGGGATGGGCCAGGTGTTGTTTGCACGGCGTCCGGCGACAGCGACGGGTCGTTCGGACCCACCACCCACCACCACCCGGCTTCCGGCAAACGTTCACCGGGATAGGGGCGCGCCGGCTGCGGAAAGACCCATACCTGCACGGCGACCTTTTGATTCGGGTCGTAGTCGAGGCCGGGGTGCGGGTGCGGATGGTACTCGGCGTGCAGGTCGATCACGCGCAGGATGTAGGTGATGTTCTCCTGGTCGTCCTGATTGGGGTCTTGACCGATATAATCCACCCATGAATTGCCGTCGTGCTCCGTCCAGGTAAGTCCACGCAAGCTCGGCGGTAGGAATTTCTCGTCAAAGGGCGGCACGGTTTCGATCTCCAGCAGCGCCGCCTCGGGCCACTGCCCTTCCCGCTCGCGCAGCTCGATGACGTCTTCCGTGGAGGCCAACATCGATTGGTAAAGCGTGCGCTGTTTGCCGCTCAGGATGCTGTCGAGACGCTGGTAGGGACGTATGTACTGCGTTTTATCGTCTCCGCCGACGGCGGCAAAACGCAGCGCCATCAGCAGCACGATCACGCAAATGGCCGCGAGCACAAAGAACGTCTCACGACGTGACGCCAGCGGCTCAACGATCTTCACCTTCAGATCGGCGGACGGTGCGGTGGCGGCGGCCATAACGGCTCTCCTAGAAGTAACTCGCTTGCTCGGGTGTGTATGCCGGTTCGACAATCCACGCTAAGGATGTCAGATAATCCTTGTCGATCCACAGCTTTTGGCCGGCCGGTAAATTGCCGCTTTTTTCGACGAAAAACTTTTCGAATTTTAACAAGTTCGGGAAGTAAACAATCTTCCGGTAAAATGCGAAATTGATTTCCGGCGTCGTTTCGCCCAATGTTGCCGGACCAAACTCGCGGATTATCTGTCCGGCCGCTAAGTACATTTTTTTCGAAAGCGCGATCTTTGCTTTAAGCCATTGCGGCACGACGCCCAAATGGTCGGCCTCGTCGGCCATCGCGTAAGCGAGCATCATCCCCGGTACCCGCGACTTTTTGACGTTGTTCCAGTTCGTGTCATTGACCATCGGCCCGTAGATGCTCAGAAAATCGCCCATGGTAATCACGTGGTCGTTCACCTTGGCGATGGGTGTAGCCGGCGGCACCGACATACTCTGGACCTTCAAGTACAACCGCGCATTGGGCGTGTTGGCCAACAAATCCCTACGGTACTGAATCCAACGCCGTTTCGTTTCCTTCACCTCGAAGGGTTTGATGTCTTTGGGGTCTTTGTAGTGGCGCTCGATGTGCGCACGGTCGTCGGCCGACAACGAAGCCGCGAACTTTCGCACCCCCATACGGCTCGGTGGCATCGCGCCGTACTTGATCACGTCTTCCATCAAATCGGCCTTTTGCTTTTGCGCGAACATTTCCAGCACCGGCGAGATTTTTCCCGCCTTCGACCACGGCTGCCGCTTCGCCTTGGCGGCATAGTGGCTCAACCGCGCAAAAAGATCGGCCTGGGCCAGAATCCACTCGTTGAGCCGCGGCGCGAACTCCGGCGATTCCGGTCCCAATTTCTCAAGCCGAGCAAACAAGTCATTGATATCGGTGGGGTAATACCGTGACACGCCCTCGATGACCCAAAAGTGCAGCAGAAAATCGCGCTGGATCAAATCGGCGCGCATCTGAAAGGCCGCGGTGTTGCGAATGTAGTCGAAAAATTCCTGGCGGCTGATGGTGATGCCGCCCATTTTGATCACCGATGCGCCCGGCGATTCGACGTTCTTCGGCACGACCTTGAACTGCAATTCGGTTTTGCCGTGGCCGCCATGCGCCCACACCAGAGCGGCCGGCAACGCCAGCGCCATCACCAAAAACAAAACGGCCCATCGGCCGGGATGATTCAATGTTTTCATGAGATCTCTCCTACCTCGCCTGCTGAGATTGTTAATCTCTATATCTATATATACGAATATAGAGGCTGTCCAGTCATCGCCGAGCGCGCAATCAAAAAAAGGCCTTTTTTGTGCCAGACCTGTAATTTTCGCAATGTTTCGGACGCTCCTTTTACTCGAATTTTCAGTATTAGCGCCCCTTGATGGCGTTGTAAAGATACGAACTCAACCGGGCGTTGACGTCTTTTTCTATAAGAAACGCAATATTAAAGCCGACTTCGGAGACATCTGCACACCCTTGCGCGACCTTTATCACCTCAACCATCGGACACTTTGGCACCTTTTTCCGTGTGCGCCGCTCTGAGAATCAAGCCGGAGCTTTCGCGGAGAGTTCACCGGTACCTTTTCATTGGAGAAACTTGCATCGCAAAAAATTTCGGCGAAATCCTTAGGCAAAAGCGTTTCGCGATTCGTATGGGTGAGTGTCAGCAGTTCTCGAGGCAGTCGCGCCAGGAATCGGGCAGCGTGGCTTTGGTGTTGTTCCGATAGTCGTAGGCCACGATGGTCGCCTCGCCCACGGCGGCGATGCGTTCGAGCTTTTCGCTGTACACGACGTGCTCGACGGTGAAGCGGTCGTCCTGGATGTCGGTCACGCGCGTGGCCGCCCATAGGGTGTCGGGGAAGGTCAGCGGCGCTTTGAAGCGACAGCTCGTGTAACCGAGGATCGGCCCGATGGCGCGCGGCATTCCTCTTTCGGTGATGTCGAGCGTTTCGAAGAACACGATGCGCGCACTCTCGAAATAGCGAAAGTAGATGGTGTTGTTCAGGTGGCCGAAGGCGTCCATCTCGCCCCAGTGCATCTGGAAGCGGATCGCGCCGGTGTACTCGGCCAACGCCGTTGGTTTGTCGGTCTGGCTCATGTTTCTCCTCGACGGTTCTCGATTTTGCCCACCATACATAACCATTTTCGCCGAACTCGGCACCCCCCTCCGGCCCACGGTGTATTCCATTTTGAAACGCGGCATTTCAAATTAGAACATCAAGCAGACGCTTTTGCGACGCGGAAAAACGCGACGATACAGAGCCCGGCCCCTTGCCCGGCCGCTTTTCCCGGTTACGTTGTGATTGGCACGACGCTTGCTAAATAAAACAACGACGGGGGGAACCCGACGCGAGAAACGGCGGTCTTCCCAAGTATCAGGAAACGAGGAACCCCATGATTTGGATTGTCAGCTTGATCGGCCTGGTCGCTTTTATCCTGGGCACGACGATGCTCTTCTTCAGCCGTTCGCTGCTTCCCCGCCTTCAGAGGCGTGACACCGTTATCCGTTTTGAACATTTCGGGGGTGCGTTGCTGATTCTGAGCATGAGCATGTTCATCGCCGGGATGTAAACCACCGCCCTAACGCAGCGTGAAAATGCGCGGCCGATTCGCCGCGTGTTTTGTTTTAACCCGTCAAGCCCACCGCTTCGTACCGGCCCCGCGACCTCAGCATTCTGAGACTTGTTATCGGCTTTCTGAGATAAATGCGCCTCGCCGGCGGCTTTAGTTGCAGCCGCCGCTGTCGTCGTTGTCATCATCGTCAGCCGCATCGTCGTCGGTGACGTCGTCATCGATTGTGTCGTCGTCGGTCGCATCGTCGTCGTCGATGGCGTCGTCGTCGGTTGCATCATCGTCATCGATTGCGTCGTCGTCACTCGTATCGTCATCGATCGCGCTGTCATCATCCGCCGCGGCACAGGCCGGATCTTCTTCGTCGGTGAGGCCGTCGCAGTTGTTGTCGAGGCCGTCGTCGCAGATCTCTTCCGCACCGGGTAGAATCGCCTCGTTTTGGTCGTCACAATCCTCGCCGCCGCAGTAGGTCCAATCCACGCCGTCGCCGTCGTTGTCGCAGTTAAGCCGCATCGGCGTTTGCGGATCGCCGAACAGCAGCAGCGTATACCACGCCCAGCGCATCATCGTGTTGGGCGACAGCAGCCCGATGCAATCTTCCTTGCCCTTGTCCATCGCCGCGCCGATGTTTGGGACGCCGTCGACAAAAAACGCCTCGGCGAGTTCCCAGTCGTACACGTTGCTGGGTCCGTCGTTGCGCCCGGTCAGGTAGAAACCGTAGCGCGTGTTCATGAAGTAGGCGAAGGCGCCCGTGCGCCGTTGATTGGTGAACTGCTCGGCCATGCAATCTTCCCAACTGTGGCCGCCATAGGATTGCACGCCGTCCACGCTTCCCGAGTAACAGCCTTGCGAAAAACCGAGATAAGGCCGCTCGTTCTCCAGCGACGCCACTTCACTCGGATAAAAGCCCATGTTGGACGTGACATCGGCGTGGCCGAGGTGATTGAGCCACTGGTGCGCGTCGCTATTGATGGCGCCGATCACGCGCCGGTGGGTGTTGGTGCCGTCGCGGTCGTAAAGCTTCGTGATGGGAATCGTCTGGTCGCCGCAATGCGTGAAAACCTCGTCCTTGTTGTCGCCGCCCCAGGTTTGGGAATCGGCGTACTCACCCACAAACAGCACGCGCCACGGCGTGGCGTCGTCGTTTTCGAAGGCCATCGTTTTGCCGCCGATCATCGACAGTTCCCACGGTTCGTCCACCGCAAAACGCCCCACGTGGACGTCGAAGAGCAAATCGACATCGCCGCCTTCGTCGCCGTCGGTCGTCTCGCCCCAGTGCCAATCGCCGTCCCCGTTGTAGGAGCCGTCGAGGCAACCGTAGTACTGGTCGGTGGCCATCGTGGGATCGGTGAAGGTACTGCCGTCATCGGGGTCGACGCCCGTCACGTACAACGGGCGCAGCGGCAGCACTTCGCTATCCCGGTCCGCATCGCCGACCAGCAGCACCCATTGCAGGCCGTCGTCGTAACGCTGCCGAATGTAGTTGCGCACCTTGGCCGGCTCGTTGGCGCCGGGCGTCTCGGCCAGGATCTGTTCGTAACTCGCCACTTCGCAACGCAGGCCGAAAAGCTCGGTTTTGTGCGCGAGGTACGTTTCCAAGTGACCGTGGAAACTCTCGGGAGCAATCGCCAGGTAGTCGAGCGGCTCGCCTTTGCCCGCGGCGTCCGGATGATAGCTATCCACGATCGCCGGGTTGTCGACCCGCGCCCGCAACTCACGCAGATCCGCCGGCAGGCCGCGGTATGGCATCACCGCCGCCGGCTTCGTCGCCGGGCGGGTTTTTACGCGCACGACCAGGCTGCCTGCGAACGCGAACGCTTCCCGGTTCGGCAGGTATTGCACGGGATAGAGCGCGACGGGTTGAATCGCCACGCCACGTTTGTATTGCAGCGTCAACGTCCGATGCCGCGCGGCCGGGTACGGTGTTGCGCCCCCGTAAATGGCGGCGCTGGGGCGGGCTTGGGCGAAGGTCGGCCGCGACAGGGGCGCGAATTTCGACCCCCAGGCGGCGCGTCCGGCAAACACCTGCTGCGTTTTGTTTTCGTCCACCACGACTGAAACCACTTCGTGCCCTTGCGGGATCGCCACCCATGCCGTGGCCACCGGCACGACGGGTTCGCCGGGGATCACCTGTTGGCGCAATCCGGCCAGGCGCGGTTCGACGGTGTTTTCGAGCCCGCTTATCCATGTCGGGTCGTCGAAGTCGTAGGTCAACTCGATTTCCTCGGCGAACGCCGGCCAGGCCAGCGCCGCAATCAATAAAAACGCAACGAAAACCTTTTTCATCATCCAACTCCTTACGCTCAAGACCGAGAAAGTGTAGCCGATCGGCCTCACCGCGCCAAATGCCCGGCGCGTTGAAAATTCGGCGCTGCGGCGGTACAAATCGTTCATGGCATACACCGATCTGCGCGTCTTTTTCATGAGCGGCACCGGCAATTCGCAACGCGTCGCTCGTTGGCTTGGCGAGCATGCCGCCGGCGCCGGGTGCCGTGTGGCCGTCGCGCCCATCGAAGAGCCCGTACCGGAAGAGCAACTGGGTTCCGACTCCGAACAACTCGTCGGCCTCGTGTTTCCCACCCACGCCTTCACCGCCCCGCTGCATATGATTCGCTTCGCCCTGCGCCTGCCGCGCCGCCGCGCCCACGCCTTCGTGTGCGCCACGCGCGCCGGGGCGCGTTACTGGCCGCTGCCGTACATGAGATGGGTGCCGGGGTTGGCGGGGACGGGGCCGTTTTTGATCGCCCTCATCCTGGCGTTAAAGGGATACCGCGTACGCGGTGCGATGAGTGTCAACATGCCCTCGAACTGGATCGCCGTGCATCCGGGCATGGGGCCGGACACGACCCGCCGCATCATCGCCGACGCGCAACCACGGGTCGCCGGATTTCTGGAAACGATCCTCGGCGGTCGCCGTTGCTGGCTGACGTGCAACAACGCGTGGGAACTATGCACCGGGCTGGCGTTGCTCTATGTCTCGCTGCTGTACCTGGTGATCGGCCGCTTCTTTCTGGCCAAATCGCTGATCGCCAACGAGCGCTGCACGGGCTGCGGTTTGTGCGCGGAAGCCTGCCCGGTCGGCGCCATTCGCTTGTGGGGGCGCGGCAGCAAACGTCCATTCTGGACCTACGACTGCGAGAGCTGCATGCGCTGCATGGCGTTTTGCCCCGAACGCGCCATCGAGGGCGGGCACTCGTGGATCGTGCTGGCGTATTTCCTGACGACGGTTCCCGCCGCGACGTTTCTGCTAACCCGGCTCGACGATTTTCTGCCCGGTATGGCGACGCTGCAGGGCACGTGGATCGCCGCGGTGCTGAATCTTTTTTACCTCTACGGCGCCGTCGCCGCGGCTTCGTATTTGCTTTGGTGGTTGTTGGGTTTCCGGTGGATCAACCGGGCCTTTACCTATACGACGCTCACCCGTCTGTACCGCCGCTATCACGAACCCGATACGCTGTTGCGCGACCTGCGACCGGCCAAAAAGAACCGTCCCGACCTCTCGTGAAGGCGCGGCATATGTTATATTGTAGGTAGTGGCATTGCATCGACTTACGATCACACAGGAGAACACGATGGGAAGCGATTTCGATCCGAAAGACGAACGCGGCAAACCGATGAATCACGCGAAGCCCGAGGAAGTCCTCGAACAGGCGAAAACGGATGACGGTGATGTCGAGCTCGACGACGATCACCCGCGCATCGAGTTCGTGCTTCTGTGTGAATCCCAAGGCCCAATCGCCACGCGGGTATTGAAAGCGGCGCTCGACGATGCCCAAATCCCCGCCGTGCTGGCCGGCGACGCGCTGGATGTCGTGCACATTTATCCGGCCCACGACTCGCGCATCTTGGTGCCGCGCATTCGGTATGCCGAGGCCAACCGCATCATGGAAGTCGTTCTTTCACCGCCCGACGAGGAAGAGTTGGCGCGCGAGGCAATGGTCGAGACGCGGTGCGAGTCCTGCGGCGCGCCGGTGCCGGAAGACGCCACCGTGTGCCCGGAATGCGGGGAGAAATTCGAGTAGGCCGCCGGAATCAGTCGTCCTGCAAGTCCTTGAGCAGCGCACCAGCCACATCGTGCAGGTTTTCCACTTCGACGATGCGGTAGTGGTCGCCGACTTTTTTCGCCCGTAATTCCAGTGGCAACCATTCGCCGTTGTATTTGACCTTGAGCTTGAGCGACTCGCCGTTTTTCGTCTCGGTCACTTCGCCGATTTCGTATGTGGAAGAATCCGTGTGCGCCACGCCGAACAAGCCGACAAGATTGAACATCAACCGGCTCGACGGCAACTTATCCAAGCCTTCGATCTGCTCGGCTACCGTACCGTCCTCGACCGCGCGGCGAAATTGCTCTTTGGTCATTTCGACCAAGTGCGGCCGGGCGAACTTCTCGCCGAGCTTCCACAACTTCGGGCGCGGTTTTTTCGTGTAGGCCTTGGCCTCCTCAAGCAGCAAGGTCACGCACTGATCGACAATGCGATCGACGTTCACGTACTTGTTGAAGGTTTTGTAATCCTTGTCGTCCAACGCTTTTGCCGCTGCCAGCAACGCATTAAGCGTATTGGATTTGACGGCGCAACCGGCCGCCGCGAGCACTGTGACAAGCACCACCAACGCGAGATAAACATGCCAACTTTTTCGCATAAACCGTAACTCCTGCATAACATCGACGCCCGCCCGGCGCCGTTTTGACTATCGTTCCGTCGTGACAGTGATGTTCCCGTTTTTGATCAGGAACGTAACGTCGCCGTCTTCGGCGGTTTTGTAAATCGCCGCGCCGACATCTTCCCACTCTTGCACCACGTTGGCGTTCGGATGACCGTAAGGATTGTCG